>NZ_CZPZ01000016.1 GCF_001458775.1 Candidatus Nitrospira nitrificans | reverse complement strand
TTGGTGTTATGGCAAGACCCCGATGCACACGTTCCTGGACAGTGTGCCCTTGGCGAAGGAAAAAATCCTAGCGGCGTAAACCCGGTGAGGACTCGCTGTCTGTCCGATGAAGTCTTGACTTATACAGCTCAGCCATCTATTCTCTATCGTATTCGGCTATCCATGCTGGAGTCATGTCAATGGAGGGCGACTCATTGGTTGTGAGTTTAGAAAACACTTCCAACATCTTTCTTGCCCCTACTCACATTCTGGGCCTTACACCGATTCGAATGCCGACAGAACCTGTTAGATTATGATCTCCCGTTTCTGTAGCAGAATGGGAAACCATTTCTAGCCCGGCAGCTTTCAGGGCATCAATGATGCGCTTTTCTTTGTTAGTAATCTGCTGATTATTTTTTACCAGAACGATTATGCCTTGTGGCAACGGTTCCCCTTCGACATAAAAAAGGATAGGCCGTGAGTTTGCCATCCTGCTTCACCAAATATAGCCTTTAACTCTCCGGCGTACGCCTGACTCTCATCACTGGTTGAGTAAGCCCAAAGTATACCGAGGCTTCTGATACGCCATTGAGATTTTCCAAGAGAGTCTTCTTTTGCCACTCTGTCAAGTGCCTGGGAGCTGCAAGAACAGAAATTCTAGAGTCAAATTTCCATAGAACTAATGTCATGATAGCTACAAATAATGTGATGCCACCGGCTAAAAGGCCTGACCAGGTCCTCAATGAGGTCAGACTTTCTTTCCAGGACTCCAGGCAACCGACAGAATTCCAACAGGAGGACCAACTCATCAAATGAACTCCTTCGTCCTAAATGATTCGTGGGAAGGCTGTGACAGTAATGCTCTGAATAAGTCGCAGGTATCACTTCTTAAAGATCAGCCTCGGCTCGGTCATGCTGCCCATCGGGACTGCCACGAGCTCCCACCCGCTTGCCCCAAATTCGTTCAACTTGGTTTGCATATTCTGGGTGTCAGGCAGCACCTCGACGATCATGTACTGAAACCGCTTCGGTTCTTGTGCTTTCGCGTTGAACTGTTGTCCCATGAGCAGCAGAAGCATCAATGCGCTAAGACTCATCCCTGCGATCACCCACGCGACTGAAAGACGTACCTTCTGCATATCGGCCTCCTTTTTCTTCCCCAATGAAGCGAGGAAGGTTCAGGTTAGGGATGCACCACGCGTCATTTTACACCGATGAGAGAAACAGTGCTTGAGGCGGAGAAAGCTCGAGGGAGAATAAGCCGGCTGATCGAATGTTTTCTTCGCTATGAGGCGCGAACTTTCACCAGGGAAACCCAACTCGCCCAGCAATGCAGCAGTTCGTCGAACGGAATGGTCGCATCTGAGAATCTTCTATTTAGGTGAAGAGGGGCGGCTAACTGGAGACCATGCTAGGGGTGTGCGACTCGCCAGTTTTTGCCGACACCGAGATCGACTTTGAGCGGCACCGATAGGCCCAACCGTTTGCCGACGCCTTCCATTTCCTGTTTCACCAGCCGTTTCGCTTCCTCGAGATCATGATCCGGGACTTCGAAAATCAACTCGTCGTGCACTTGAAGGATCATCTTCACGCGCGGCAGTTCATCGCGAAGCTTCTTGTGGACGTTGATCATGGCCACTTTGATCAAGTCCGCCGCGGAACCTTGGATGGGGCTGTTCACCGCCATGCGCTCTCCGAATCCTCGTTGGGCCGGATCGCCGCTCTGCAACTCAGGAATCGGGCGGCGGCGGCCGAGGATGGTGGTGGTGTAGCCTTTCTCGCGCCCCTCGGCGATGTTTCGGTCCATCAAGGCCCGGACAGCCGCGAAGCGCTCGAAGAAGGTGTCGATGTATCGCTTCGACTCGGTCTGAGGCACACCGAGGTTCTGAGAAAGACCGAACGGGCTGATGCCGTAGACGATGCCGAAGACAACGGTCTTGGCCGCGCGGCGCATGTCTCGGGTGATCTGACCGGAGGGTAGGCCGAAGATTTCCATGGCCGTGGCCATATGGATGTCCTCGCCTTTGGCAAAGACGGAGAGCAAGCGCGGATCTTGCGAGAGATGGGCGAGGATGCGCGGCTCGATCTGGCTGTAGTCGGCGCAGAGCAGTTCATGGCCTTTGGGGACGATGAAGGCCTCCCGGATACGCAAACCGTAGTCGCCTTTCACGGGAATGTTTTGGAGATTCGGATCGGTGGAGGAGAGCCGTCCGGTTGCGGCGACGGTCTGGTTCAAGGAGGTGTGAAGACGTTTCGTTTCCCGATGGACTAGTTCCGGCAGCGCATCCACGTAGGTCGACTTGAGCTTGCTCAGACTTCGATAACCGAGAATTTGGTTTGGTAATTCGTGCTGCATGGCGAGTTGAGTGAGGGTGTCTTCATCGGTCGAATAGCCGGTCTTCGTTTTCCGCAGGGGTTTCAGACCAAGCTTCTCAAAGAGGACCGTCGCGAGTTGTTTCGGCGAATTGATGTTGAATTCCCCTCCGGCCGCTCCGGCAATAGTCTCCATCATGCGAGCGAGCTCCCGATCGAGCTCCTGACTCAACCCGCGGAGGCCGTCGACATCCAGCAAGAACCCGTTCCGCTCAATGTCGGCCAAGACCGGGACGAGCGGCATTTCGACTTCGGTGAAGAGTTTCACGCTTCCCTGATCCGTCAACTGTTCAATGAGGAGTGGTTCGAGCTTCGCCAGGGCCGCAGCGGCTTCCGCGGTCTCCTCGCGAGATCCGGTATCGACGTCGAACAGCGACTGTGGTTGGGCCTTCTCCTGCTTGCGTGATCCAAGTCGTTCACCGAGCCGTTCCAACATGATCGTGTCGAGGCTATGGTCGCGGCGGTTCGGGTTGAGCAAATAGTCCGCGATCATCGTGTCCACGTATGGGGGCGCCAAGGTGATACCGATGCGATGGAACGCCAGCAACGTCGATTTCAGATCGTGCACGGTCTTGGTGTGAGTGGGATCATGCAGCAGTTCGATGATCGTTCGCATGTAGGCATGGACGTCAATCGGTATGAACGCCGTCTGGTTGAGGGTCGAGAGGGCCAGGCCAAGGACGTCGGTATGGACGCCTGGTTGGCCGGCCAGCAAGCAGTGCAAGCCCAGGGGCCCGCCTTTCGATAACCCCTCGACAAATCGCTTGGCGGCCGGTTCATCTTCGATGACGACGGTGGCATGGGTCGCCGCCTCCGAAGGCTTCGGCGATGGCTGGAGACTTTTGAGGAGAGAGGTGAATTCCAGCTCCCGCAGCAGCTCGGCGAGTTGCTCCTCATGCGGCGGCCTGATTCGGTAGGATTCGGGGTGAAACTCCACCGGGCTTCTGATGTCGATGGTCGCCAGCTTCCGGCTGAGCCGCGCATTCTCCGCCTGTTCAGAAAGAAGGGTTTTGATGCGGGCAGGCGTGACCTCGTCGAGGCGGCGTAGTAGTTCGTCGATTGTCCCGAACTGCGCGATGAGTTTCATGGCGGTCTTTTCGCCGATACCCTTCACGCCGGGAATGTTGTCGCTCGCGTCGCCCATCAGACCCATCACTTCGATGACACGACCGGGCTCGACACCGAACTTGGCGACGCATTCCGCGTTGCCGGACCACTTGTCCTTGACCGGGTCGTAGATGCGGACATGTGAAGTCACGAGCTGAAGCATGTCTTTATCGCCGGTGACGATCACGACGTCGTAGCCGGCCTGCTCCGCCTGTCGGGCCAGCGTGCCGATCAAGTCATCGGCTTCGTAGCCGGCCTGTCTGGCCGCCGGAATGTTCAGCGCCTCCACCACACGATGAATATAGGGAATCTGAGCCTTCATCCCGTCCGGCATCGGCGGGCGCTGCGCCTTGTATTCCTTGAACTCCTCGTGGCGGAGCGTCGGGCCTTTTTCGTCGAAGGCTACCGCAAGCCCGTCCGGTTTGTGTTCGCGGATGATCTTGAGCAATGTGGTCGTGAATCCATAGACCGCGTTGGTCTGGAGCCCCTTGGAATTGTTCAGCGCCGGCAAGGCAAAGAACGCCCGATAGATGTAGGCACTGCCGTCAATCAGATAGAGGATCGGGCGTCTGTCGGTTTGCAGCGATATCATAGGGGGTGCCGGTTATTGAATCGTCTCGTAGAGGGCTGAGAGGCTAAGGCCTAATGGCCGAGCAGGAGCGTCAGTCCATGAAAGGTTGTAGTGCTAGTCCGTTCATCTGAGTTCCAGCTAAGGATCCGGCGCGATCGTGAGCGGCGGCTTCCCGAACTTCTGACGCATGGCATTGATGGTGCTCAGGACGGCCGGCTGCCCGATCATTTTCGCTTCCAACTTGCGCTTGCCGGGGAAGTCCAGCATCGTCACCCCGATCAACATCGTGAGGATGCCCTGGCCCGGCAGGAACAGCATCAAGAAGCCTGCAAACAGAAAGATGGCGCCCACCACGTTCTTGGCCAGGTGGCCGAGTAACCGTAGCACCGGGTGATGATTCTCCATCCAAGGGCGCGGCACACGGATGTCGAAAAAATCCGTCGGGATCCGGACAAGGATGAAGGGGATGGCGATCAACGATCCCACAAAAAAGACAATCGACAGAGCCGTCAGGGTCACGAGGGTTTCCGTCGAGATGTATTGCTGAACCGTTGAAAGAAGCCCGTCCATCGGTCGGCATCCTAGCATGGGCCTCGGCGCCCCTCAAGGCGAAGCGGGTCCTAGCCCGCATTATTCATGACTGTCATGAATAATGCGGGCTAGTCTCATGTTTACGCGGTCGAACCTGATCGTTATAATCACCGGGCATGAAGTCTCGGTCTGAGTCGGTGCCGGCCGCAGTGGAAGTCCGTAAAGCTCTCTTGTATGTCGCCCTGTCGGCGGCCTGGTACTTTGCTCCTGTCTCCATGGTCCAAGGCTCTACCGATACGGCCCAGGAGCTCCGAATTGAGGTTGCCGGAAAGGGCGCAGGCAAGCAGGTCGTGATTTCACAGGAGGCGAAAGAATGGTTCATGCTGGTCGATGTCACTCCTGAAAACACCGTCATTCTCAAGCAAGAAAAGGATCAGGACCGGTATGTGGTCGACGAAAGCGAAACACATGATCGCCCCATGACGGCGGATGAAGTCGACGCCGCGATTACGGACTACGTGAACAGCGTGAAGACCAGAGCCCGGAAGAAATAGTGATGTCGACCACGTCCAAATTCGTTATCTTCGCCCACAACGCCACGTACGATAAGCTGCATCAGGTCGCGACGCTCGGCATGACGGCCGCCGCGATGGGGAAAGATGTGATCATCGTCTTGTTGTTTTGGACGATCAAAAAACTCGCCGAAGGGAAGATCGATCAGATCGACTTCCCACCGGAATATGCGGAATCAGCCGAGGAGGTTACCCGGTTGCTCAAAGAGAAGAAGGTGCCGAAGATTTCCGAGATGTTCCAGGATGCCAAGCATGTCGGAAAGCTGCGGCTGATCGCTTGCAGCGCCGGCTTGGAATATATGGGTGTGGATGCCGGCGCAGTCGAAAGGAGCGTGGATGAAGTGCTGGGGTTACCTGCCATTCTTTCCCTGACCACCGACGCGGAGACGAAACTCTTTATCTGAACGTCGTACGTGAAGCGTCGCTCGTCTCTTGTTAAGAGATGAGCTTCGGATGGCGCTTCACGAGATACGCTTCACGCTTAACGACTTTTCGTCACTCCCACTCGATCGCACATGCCCGCTAATTTGCAGATGCTGCACAACGGCGAGACCGGAAGGCACAGGTTCTGCCCGTAGGGGACGAGTAGATCGTTGTAGATGATCCAGTATTGTTTCGGCAGTGTTTCCCGGAGCACTGTTTCGGACTCTTCCGGGGTCTTCGTTTTGATATACCCCCACCGGTTGCTGATTCGGTGGACGTGAATATCGACACAGATTCCAGGCTTGCCGAAGCCGATCGTGACGACAAGATTCGCCGTCTTTCTCCCGACTCCAGGTAAGGTCAGTAGCTCATCGATGGAGTCCGGAACTTTCCCACCATAGTCGTCGATCAGGCGGCTGCAGATTTCGAGAATCGATTTGGCTTTCGTTCGGTAAAACCCAACCGGATAAATGGCCTGCTCGATCTTCTTCCGCTGCAGCTCTAACATGGTTGCCGGTGTGCGAGCCAGGGCGAAGAGTCGGTCTCCCGCTTCCCTCGTCGTTTTATCTTTGGTTCGCAAACTGAGGAGAGTGGAAACGAGGATGAGAAAGGGGTTGCGGCCTGACTCTTTGGCTACGACCCCAACGACCGGTCCTTGCCAACGGGGAATATCCCGCTTGACAATACGGATCGCGGCATGGATTTGCTCCTGACGCATGGAGAATGGTCATGAACGGGGAGGAGGCTGGTGAGACGAGCGGAAAACCGTGTCTACTCAGGCTTCCGTTTTGACAGCCATTTCTGGCGGCGCCGTTGAGCTTCGCGTTGCTTCGCCTTCTTCCGCACGCTGGGCTTTTCGTAAAACCGACGGCGCTTCAGCTCACGGAACAGACCTTCTCCCGCGAGCTTTTTCTTGGCAACCTTCAGCGCTTTCTCAACGTTGTTGTTGAAGACCTTGATTTCCATCCCAGTGATTTTCGACTTTCTCAGGCCAAGTGGGCCTGCTGCTTACGGTTTTCAATAATCCGGCGCCGGAGTCTAGCACAACGTCCTGAGTTCCTCAAGACTTTCTGTGGCCTGCACGATTCTATGTCGTATGGAATCTGCAAGTTGATGATTTTGTTGTGCATTTGTATTTGTATTGGCGGTCACAAGACCGGCTTGGGCCGCTGCGATGGCGAGGGCCAGTCCTACCGTGAGATCTGATCGGACGGCCGGCTTCGCCCCCTCGCGTAACGGATGGAGCAACCGCGCAACCTCGCAGGACAGCTCAGTGATTTCTAACGGCACTTCGGTAGCCCGTTGGAGCGCCATCACAATCGCATGGGGGCGGTCGGGCTGGTGTTTAGATATCTTGTACGCATCCATCAGTCCATTGTAGACCTCTGTATCTGTTTGAACGAGCTGATGGAGCTGTCGGCTCAATTCAAGCAAGCGCTGCTCTCTGTCCGACTGTCCGGCGAGGCGCGCCCCCATCACCCCTAAGGAAGCCGCCAGGGCGCCTACGAATGCCGCGACGCTACCACCGGCCGGCGTCGGCTTGGCGTCGGCCACGGCGGCAAGGAAATGTGAGAGGGGGTGCGCCGGTCCATGCGTACTGCGCATCGCCTCGGCGATCCTTGTTTCGAGAATCTGGCTGGAATCGAATCGATCGAGCTGCAACGAGGCAGCGGCTGCCTGGTCCAATGCCGCTTGAGGAGCAAGGCCGATCAATTCACTCCCCGCCACTTCGATGTCGCGTTTCGCGGCTTCGGCCTTGACGCTCTGAAACACGGTCAGAATAGGCGTCACGAGATAATCGGTCACATTCATGGCGACCTGCACCATGCCGCGACTGGATAGTTCTACGCCGATCGCTTTAACAGCCGGCAACCCGCCGCTTGAGTGACGGACGGCTCTGGCGATGGACCGGGCTTGCTCGACGTTTGTCGAGCGAAGGTTCACGTTGTAGGCGATCAGCGGAGGTCGGGCACCGATTGCGATCGCTCCCGCGCGTCCATGCAGTCGTGGGGGGCCGTAGTCGGGAATCCAATCAGGGTCTGACTCCATCCGGAACGTGAGTCCTTCGAGCCCTCCACGTCTGACTGACTCCAATGGGGCGTGGTCGGCACGACCCGCGGCACGTTCATACAAGAAAACGGGGATTCCCAGCTCACGCCCGACTCGTTCTCCAAGTCGCTTCGCAAGCAGGACGCAATCTTGCATCGTCATACCCTTGATCGGGATAAACGGCACTACATCCGTCGCTCCTATGCGGGGATGCACCCCGACATGTGTCCGTAGGTCGATGAGTTCAGTCGCGAGCCGAACGGCCCGAAATGCAGCTTCGACCATTGCGTCCGGGGGACCACAGAATGTCAGTACCGACCGGTGGTGGTCCGCATCCAGCGAGTGGTCGAGCAGAGTCACGTCGGCTGTCGCCGTCACGGCATCGATCAAGGCGTGAACCGTTCCTTGATCCCGACCTTCACTGAAATTGGGAACACACTCGACGAGTCGATCCATAGAGGGTCCAGCACATGTCAACGAAAAAGCCGGAGGATCGATGACCGATCATCCGGCTTCCGGCTTAACCATCGTTTTCTGACAGGAGCTGGCTACTTCGTCTTCTTCACGAACGCCTTATAGATGCGGCCGGACTTGGCTTGCTCCTCTTCCAAGCCGACCATTTGATGCCCGGTGTTTTCACACCAAGCCGGCATGTCTTTTTTGATGCCCTCATCATCGGAGACCACTTCCAGCACCTGCCCCAAGACCATCTCTTTGATTTTCTTGGAGGTGAGAATGATCGGCATGGGACAAAAGTACCCCAAGGTGTCGAGTTTGACATCGGCCTGCATCATGAAAACACCCTCGCTTCGGTGGACGATTCAAATGAACAGATTGACACTGCCCTGTTTGGCTTCCGCCAGATACGTGGTCACGCCGGCGAACTGATCGATGCCGTCGATCAAGGTGTCCTTGGTGATACCCATGAGGCCCATCGTTGTCGTGCAGGCGATGAACCGCACGTCCAGATCGAGAGCCGTTTGCATCAGCTCGGGCACGCCTGGCATCCGGTTTTGCTTCATCACCGTCTGCATCATCTTCGTTCCCAACCCACCGAAGTGGAATCGGGATAACGGAAGCGCATCGGCCCCGCCTTTGTTGAGCAGGCCGAACATCCGCCGAAGCCAATCTTTGGCTGAACTCGTGGCGCCCCTTCGTCGAATCGCATTCAGTCCCCAAAACGTAAAAAACATGGTCACACGCATGCCCATCGCGGCGGCGCCCGTGGCGATAATAAAAGCCGCCATGGCCTTATCGAGATCCCCGCTCAGCAACACGATCGTTACTCGATCAGGCTTGGATTCCTGTAGTTGCGCCAAGGCCGTCGCCGGTTCTATCTGTGTGGCAATCATGATCTCACCTCGTGATCTTTCCAAATTCCGCGCATGAACAGAATAGAGAATAGTATGTGATCCTTCGGGGTGTCAAGGAAGCGGTCATCGCGCGTATGGCGCGCGCATTGCTTGACCTATCTCTATCCCCTCGTTATAGTCGGAACCCATTACGCTTACGCTAAACCCGTCCGGCGAGTGTCCTCCCGATATCGAATGACCCTCATGATCGAACAACCATCACTCGAGATCGTATCTTCCAGAAGCGCTCCGCTCTTTGGATTCTGGTACCCGGCCGTTCCCAGCCATACCCTGCGTCCGGGCGCGATGACGGGGCTGCAGAGGTTGGGGCTGCCGATCGTTCTCTGTCGAGATCGAGCCGGTGGCCTCGCGGCGATGCGCGATATCTGTCCGCACCGGGGCATGCCTCTGTCATTCGGCCGGTTCGACGGGGAACGAGTGGAATGTTCGTACCACGGATGGCAGTTCGACATGAAGGGGCGCTGCCGGTGCATTCCCGCCCTGCCCGAACAGGGGAATTTACAAACCGACAAGATCGGCGTCACGATCTATCCGGCTGAAGAAACGGACGGCATGATTTGGCTCTATCTCCCGGACGAACGAGGCGCTATCGATCCGTTGCCGCCTGTTCCACGCATGCCGCTCCCGTCGGAGCCTCGGCAATCGTTCCATATCTCATTGACCTACACCTGTACTCCCGACGATGGCATCATCGGTCTCATCGATCCGGTGCATGGCCCCTACGTGCATTCATGGTGGCGAAGCGATGCGCGCATGCATGAGAAAACGAAGATCTTCGAGCCGATCCCGAACGGCTTCCGGATGATTCCGCATCGTCCCGCCAAGAACAGCGGTCCGTTTCATTGGATGGAACGCGTCTACGGAGGGCCGTTGACGACGACGATCGACTTCTTGTTACCGAATCAACGAGTGGAGCTCATGCAATGTGGACGGGCGTGGCTTGCCAATCGATTGATGGCCACGCCGGTGTCCGATATGGAATGTCGCATTGATTTTTCGGCCTACTGGCGCGGGCTGCATTGGTTGCCGTTCGGCAATTTGATTTTTCGTACATTGACAAAGATGTTTCTCGGCCAGGATGAGCGGGCGATGAAGCATCTGGCGGTGGGGCTTCGGCACAAACCTTCGTCGATGTTTCTCGGCGATGCCGATATGCCGGCGAAATGGTACTACAAATTGAAGGCTGCTCATCAGGTGTCAGTCCAAACAGGCCGACCGTTTGATCATCCTCTCAAAGAGCGAGTGACGCTTCGGTGGCGAAGCTGACCGTGTCGTTTCGGCTGGCGTGTCTGCTGATGCTGGCGACCATGCCAGCGATGCCCGCGTATGCCGGGAGCTCCAACATCGTCTCCGTCCCGACTCTGGGCATACAGGGCGAGGGACTTCCCGGTGTCGTGAACTACATCGTAGTCCAGCTCGATCACGTTGCCTCGACAGATGGCCCGACCATTCAATTCAATGAAGTCAACCTGGGGGGAGGGTCCCTCGTCGGTGAAGAATGGAAGGAAGGAGCCCGCCGGGCCGTGCGCGCCGTGCTCCATGCCGTGGGTGACAGCGGGCATGGCTGGATGATTACGATCAAAAATCGCTCCGCGACGTCCTTGACCGACGGGATGAGCGCCAGCGCCGCCGTTGCCGTGGCGATTATGGCAGCCCATCGCGGGGGCGTGCTCAGATCGGATGTGGCGTTATCCGGCCAGATCACTCCGGATGGTCGCTTGGACGTGGTCGGAGGGTTGCCCGTGAAAATCGAGGCCGCCGCGAACGCGCATTATCGAGCCATCATCGTCCCGCTGGATCAGGTACTCACGTCGGACTGGACCAGTTCGACGGATGTCGCCTCTCGCAGGAGAGTCCAACTCATTCAAGTGGGCACACTCGATGAGGCCTACCAAGCCATGACGGTCCGCTAGCCCGCGCGCTCATTGGCGGCAATAAATCCCATCGCTCGTCTGATCTCTTCGCGCGCTCCGAGCAGGACGACGATGTCACCGGCAAGGAGCGTGGTTTTCTCCGGTGGATTGGATTCCGTCACGCCGCTTCTGGTCAAGGCAATGATGGACGCGCCGGTCCGTGGCCGCAGCGCCAATTGGACGATCGTCTTTCCCGCAGCCGGTGAGTTCTCCTCGATTCGACAGGTCTCCACTTCGACGTCAGTGAGGGTTCCGCCGCGAAGATGGTGAGCCAGTTCGGGAAGCTCGCTCCGGCGGAGGAGCGCGTATCCCTCACGACGCACTTGTTCCGCTTTCCGCATGACGAAATCTTGCGGCATGTTGTAGGTGCGGAGGACGAGCGCAAAGATTTCAATCGACGTTTCAAATTCTTCCGGGACGACATCGTCGGCGCCCAGCTGATGGAGCTCCTCTAATTCCCGCAAATAGCGAGTTCTCACGACGATATGAATCTTCGGATTCAAGGCTCGGGCCACCTGTACGGTCCGGCGGGCTATGAACGGATCGGAGATGGCGACGACCAGGACTCGCGCATCGTCGATTTTCACATGCCGCAACACATTCGGATTCGTCGCGTCGCCATAATAGAGGGGCAAGCCATGGGCTGCCTCGCGGCGCACCGTGTCACCATCCAGATCCAAGGCGATATGCGGCACTTCCGTCTCGCTCAAGACGCGAGCGAGATTGCGCCCGTTCAATCCATACCCCACGATAATCACATGGTCCTTGATGCGGAGATGCCGTCCCTCGGCCTCCAGCACATGAGCGGTGGTCTGTCCGGGAAACCAGCGGCGAAGGCGTTGGACGGCCTCGACGCGTCGCGCGAGATGGGGAGACCATTGCATCAGGAGCGGTGTGATGATCATGGAGCAAATCGAGACCGCCAAAAAGATTTGGTAGGGCGGTCCGGACAAGAGCTTATTCTCCAGGCCGACTTGCGCCAGGATAAAACTGAATTCACCCACCTGCGCGAGGGCGATGCCGGTCATGACGGCGGAGCGGGGAGGCACGGAGACGGCTAAGACGGCTCCCGTTCCGGCGACAAGCTTGACGAGTAGCACGACAAGCAACACCCCGGGCACGACGAGCGGATACTCCAGCAGGATCCGCCAATCCATCAGGATGCCGATCGAGACAAAGAACAGACTGTTGAAACTGTCACGAAAGGGCAGCACTTCTGCGATCGCTTGGTGGCTGTACTCCGATTCGGAAATCACGAGTCCCGCGATGAAAGCTCCCAGAGCAAGCGAAAGCCCGCCGAGAGAGGTCAACCAAGCAATGCCGAGGCACATGACAATGATGGTCAACAAGAAGAGTTCCCGGCTTCGGCTGCGAACGATATGTTCGAGCAGTCTGGGGACCGCATACCACGCGGCCGCGACGATACAGGCGACCACCAACAGAGACTTGCCCAACGAGAGCAGCACGGGCGTCAGCGAGCCGCCGTCGGGACTGGCGAGAATGGGCGTCAGCAAGATCATGGGGACGACGGCCAGGTCTTGGAAGACCAGGATGCCGATGGTGGCTCGTCCGTGAGGCGAATCGCTGTCCCCGTTGGCAGCCAACCCCTTCAACACGATGGCCGTGCTGCTCAGCGAGAGCAGAAAGCCCCAGAAGATCGCCTGCGATGCCGGCAACCCGGCCAGCGTTCCGCCGAGCCACGCGCACACGATGACTCCCCCGACTTGGATCGGAGCGGCGATCAAGAGCAGTCGCCGCAGCGAGGTCAGTTGCCTCAGCGAGAATTCGATACCGATGGTAAACAGAAGCAACACAATCCCGATTTCCGCCAGCACTTGTACCGTCGCGATATCAGAAATCAGATTGAGCCCGTGAGGGCCGATCAAGGCTCCGGCGACGAGAAACCCGGCGATGGACGGCAGCCGGAATTGATGAAACAGAAACACCACGGCGATGGAGACGGTGTAGATCAGCAGCAAATTTCCGAGTACGCTGTAGTCCGTCATCGTGAGTCGTATCTTGTCGTTCGTCTTGCCTGATGCCGCTTCGGAATCAAACGATCCGACGATCTGTTGGAGCTGGGGGTGGTCATCGTGCCAGCACGTTCTTTCAGTCGATCGGTAGATGCGCAGGATACCTGAGGTTTGTGCGTTGGACAAGGCGTTGGCCATGATCGATCGAGCAATCGTGGCGCGCCGCTCCAGTCCTGGAGTTCTCCCTCTAAAGGGGCATAGACCAAAGAAGAAAGTATTGAGTAGGGTGTGGAGGCGGGTTTCACAGAACTGACGACGGGGGACGAGGTCCTGGCGCCTTCGTCACATGATTTGGAGGTGTCCCATGAGGCCGACGCGGATATGTTCTTTCCTCGCTGCGATGCTGGCGGTCTTTTCCGCTTCTCCGGCATTCTCGGATGCCGAGTCCGGATCGGGGATAACCTGGGACTGTCCTCAAGCCGATGGCAGTTCAATCTACACCAACAAGGAGCGGATCAGTTGCCGTGCCATGGCGCTCAAGCCGCTTTCCGTCGTGCCTGATTTGGAGAATATGCCGACACTTCCCCGAACCACGATTGCCGGCGAACCACAGTATCAGATCCCTTCCTACCAAGACCGCGCCATTGGAACAGAAGGGCGCCAAGTGCCGGATTGGGCGCGTGACTGGCATGCGAGCAACACGGCTTCCGGCTCAATACAGGCCGAAGTGTGCGCGTTATACATGGAATGGATACAACTTGTGCAGAGGACCCGTGGAGGGATGTTTTTCGGATCCGACCCTTCCTATGGGGGAGATGTCACCGGGCGTACTCAGCGAATGCCAAGCCATTCTTTTTACGATAATGCGCGCTATATCGCGCTGTCGAGACTCTTTGGCACGGGATTCGTACCTATTGGATGTTTCTAGATTTTAGACCGCGACCTTTAGACCCTATAGAACTCACGATACCACTTCACAAAACGGGGTATTCCCACTTCGACCGGTGTCGTCGGCTTGAATCCGACGTCGTTGGAAAGATCGTCGATATCGGCATATGTCGCAGGGACGTCTCCAGGCTGTAACGGCATCAGTCTCTTCTCCGCCTTCTTCCCCAGCGAGCGCTCTAATACGTCGATGAAGTGCAGCAGCTCGACCGGCTGATGGTTGCCGATATTATAGATTCGAGCCGGAGCCGAGCTGGTTCCTGGATCCGGCTTCTCTCCCGACCATGCTGAATCGGCCGTCGCAGGATGATCAAGCGTCCGAATGACTCCCTCGACGATGTCGTCCACATAGGTGAAATCGCGTTTCATCTTGCCGTGATTGAAGACTTCAATCGGTTGGCCCTCCAGGATGGCCTTCGTAAAGATGAAGAGGGCCATATCGGGGCGTCCCCAAGGTCCATACACGGTGAAGAAACGAAGGCCTGTGCAAGGCAGGTGATACAGATGCGCATAACAGTGAGCCATCAGCTCATTGGCCTTCTTGCTGGCGGCATACAGCGAGACCGGATGGTCCACATTGTCATGCACGGAAAACGGCATATGTGTATTGCCGCCGTAAACGGAACTCGATGACGCATAGACGAGGTGTTCGACCTGAGTGTGCCTGCAGCCTTCCAGAATATTCAAGAATCCTTCGATGTTGCTTTCGGTATAGGCGTGAGGGTTGACGAGTGAATAGCGCACGCCCGCTTGGGCCGCGAGATGAACGACCCGCTGTATGACTGTGTCGGCAAAGAGGTCCCGCATCCCTTGCCGGTTGGCGAGGTCGAGTTTGACGAAACGGAATCGTTCGTGCGGCGTCAATTGGGCCAGGCGGGCCTGTTTCAAGCGCACATCGTAGTAGTCGTTGATATTGTCGAGGCCGATCACGTGATCGCCACGGTCCAAGAGGCGCTTGACCACGTGAAACCCGATGAACCCCGCGGCACCTGTGACAAGAATCGGCGGCTGCGTTCCGGTCATATGGACTCCTTACAGAAAGAAAAGATGCTACCGTTTCTTGCCGGACTTCATAAACGGTGGATCGCCATGATCCAACCGATACAGAGTCAGCGGAGCAAGGGCATCCCCCGCGGCAATCACTTCTACCTCACGGGTGCCCGCTGCTCGGTACAGATCCAGTGCTTGAGCATAATGATATCGACACTCCAGCGAAGCAAGAAGGTCCTTCAATTTTTCAGGCGGCTCCCAGTGCGCCGTCAATAACGCAGTTCTAGCGGGATTGCGGCGGCTGAACATGAAGGACAAGTGATCGGGGTACCAATCGGCTCCCCCGGTGGCATAGGACACAAACAACCGTGCGTGGGCGGCCGCGCAGACCTCTGCCAGATAGGCATTCGTGAGATAGCCGTTTTCGCCGACATCCAACCATTTGCCTGGGTGGGAGAGGGGGGCGTGGGCCGCGTGACTTCGAATTTCACGTAACTGCTGTTGTGAGGCGAGCACCAGCGAAATCGGTCCGTATTGCCCGACCAACCGTTGGATGACATTGTCCTTGAGCGCAGACCGGCCGTCGTTCGTCGGGCCGCTGTCCGCATGAACGAGCACGTTGTATCCCCGATCCGAGATCAGATAGCAATTTCTCGGCATTCTCAGATCGCACGGATCTTCCCCGTAGAAGGGGACAGAGACGACCGCGCCGCCTTCAAAGGCCCAGCTTTCGCCATGCGCGAGCTCGATGACCTGTTCAAACCCTAATTCCGCGAGCAGTCCGTGATAATCGAAGAACAACTGTGTCCGATTGCGCCGACTGGGGACGATGATCGGGATGTCTTTCGGCAAATGGAGCAGGGTGCGGGGATCGACGTGGTCGTCGTGATCGTGCGTCAGGAACACTGCGGCGGGTCTTGGCAGGAGCCCTCCCCAGAGCGATGGTGTCGGTGACTCGGCAAACCACGGCAAAAGCCATGGATCGAAGAGGAGCAGGGTATGACGTTGTCGGTAGAGGAGGGCCGCATGTCCCAGGTGTACCATGTCCTGATCTTGAACGACATCGAACCAGTGTCGGCTCGTCGAAGCGGTGGTTGACGTGATCAAGCATCCCCGCAGCTGCAGGAGCTCTAACAGTCTCGTCAGCAGGCCCTGGGAGTCACGCGGTAGTGCCGACACCACGGAGCGAATCTCGTCGGCCGTATGGGTCCCATCGAGTCGGCCGAGTAATCTTCCGACAGTCGGACCCAGGGGAAGTTGATTGAAACCGAACGGAAGGGCTTGGTGATTGATCGCATGAAAGACGCGGAGGCCACCGTTGGTGACGGCGGCGGATTTGCTCGGATCGGTCGGAAATTCCCACTGAAAGGTTCCATCCGGTCGACGGCCGCAGCGAATGTGTTGCTTCAGGTAAGGCCGCGCGTTGACCAACTCGGCATACGCATTTTCCAGACGGCGCCGGCGATCAGGATCGTCGAGCGGCGCCCGCTTGGAGAAGACATCGCTGATGGCCGTATCGATCGCGCTGGAGAGGAGGCTATGGGCCTCTTGAAGACCGGCGACGACTTCAGGGGCCACCCCTCCCATGAACGGGAACGGCCCGGGCGCTTCCGCGCTTTCCAATTGCACCCAACACCAGGGGGCGAGGCTCACGTAGTGATTGTTGGGGACGCTGCCAAAGATCTGGCTCATGCTAGTCAGGACTGGGGACCGAGGACAGAGGTTCAAAGGATTTCGCCCTGGCCGTAGAAGCGCGAGCCGGTATTCGTCGCGTAGACACGACCTTTGGCAGACCGCCTATAATTCGCGCGACTTCAGCCATCAGTCCTCGTCACCCAGTCCTATCCTGATCTTGCTGATCGTCGGTTCATAGAGAGCCTGGATCAGGTTGCCGTCAGGATCGGCAAAATAGAATGAATAACTATCGTCCCGGTGCTGCTTGGGCTCTTTGGCGATCCGCCCGCCCAGAGATGCAATCTTCGGGACGATGGCTCGGTACATCTGGTCGACGGCCTGCGGACTGTCGCACATCACGCCCATGTGATCGAGGAGTTGAGTCTTCGAGGGGTCGTAGGAACTCAGTTCATCCTTTGAGATCTGATGAAGCGCCAGGTTATCGACCCCAGAGCTGAAATAGACGTTCTCCGGATCAGGCTCCCAGACGACACGCATCCCGAGTAACTCTTCATAGAATCGGCGAGAGCGAGGAAGGTCGATCACGCGCAGCGCCAAGTGACGGAGACCTCGATGGAGTGGAACGGTCATAGGGAGAACTCGTTCATCGTTGAGCCAGTGAATACGTTGTATAGTAGGGAGACCGACGGCAGGGCGTCAATGGCAAAACCGGCGTCCTCTTCAGGCTCGATGGCTATGATAAAATCAGCACATCCATGGCGTTCAACGGCATGACAGTCGCTGCCTTCGAGAGCCGGATGGCCACCGAGATTACCCGCATGATCGAGCGGTGCGGCGGACGGCCGCTGGTTGCTCCCGTTCTGCGAGAAGTCCCGCTGGAGGACAATCGGAGGGCACAGGAGTTCGGTGTTCGGCTCATGGTTGGACGGGTGGATGTGCTCATCCTACTGACGGGAGTTGGGGTCACCGCGTTGTTCGATCTGCTGAAGGCGCGCTGTTCCTGGCCATCGATTGTCGCGGCACTCGAAGGCACGGTGATCGTCGCACGAGGGCCGAAGCCGGTTGCGGCCCTCAAGCGTTTTGGTCTCCAAGCAACCCTCACGGTGCCGGAACCCAATACCTGGGTCGATCTCATTTCAGTCCTCGATCAGCATCGCCCTGTAAGGGGATTGCGGGTTGCCGTTCAAGAATACGGAGTCTCCAATCCTGATCTCGTGAAAGCGCTGGAGCAGCGGGGCGCCGAAGTGTTTCCGGTGCCCATCTACAAATGGGCCCTGCCGGAGGATCTTGGTCTGATTCGTCTTGCACTCGATCAAATCATTGCCGGACGAGTTCAGGTGATACTGATCACCAATGCCGCGCAGGTCGATCATGTCATGCGGGTGCTGGAGCAAGATGGAAAGGTGGAACAGTTTCGAACGGCGATAGAGAAGCTGGTCGTCGCTTCAATCGGTCCGACCGCAAGCGAACGATTGCGCCATTTCGACTGGCCGGTTGATGTCGAACCGTCACATCCGAAGATGGGAATCTTGGTGAAAGAAGTGGCTGAGCGGACTATGCGCATTCTCGATCGAAAACGGTAGAGATGATATGGAAAACGCGCTATCCGAGAAACTCAAAGACTTTGACATTGATGTGGAGCAACTCCTGAAAGACTGGAACGCACCAGGCGTCGGAGTGGGGATCGTGGTGGATGACAAGCTGGCATTTGCCAAAGGTTATGGCTACCGGGACTATGAAAAACACTTGCCCTTCACGCCGGCCACATTATGCCCGATTGCGTCCAACACCAAGCTCTTCACGGCGGTAGCGGCAGGACTTCTCGTAGCGGAAGGGAAATTGACATGGGATATGCCTGTCCGTGATGCGGTGCCTCGTATTCGGTTTTACAACGATGCGCTGAACAACACGGTCACCTTGCGGGATATGCTGGCTCATCGCACCGGCATCACCCGACACGATACGATCTGGTATGAGGCCGAGTTCAGCCGCAAGGAGCTCTTCGAGCGATTGAAGTATTTAGAACCACAGGCACCGTTGCGGCAGACCTTCCTGTACAACAATTTGATGTATGCAGCGGTCGGCTATCTCATTGAATTGCAGACCGGCCAAACCTGGGAAGAGTTCGTTCGTGAAAGGATCCTCAACCCGTTGGACATGAGTAGTACCGTCTACACCATCGCGGATATGCTGAAACAATCCGACTATGTCGTCCCCTTCACCGAAAAACGTGACACCAGTGAGATCTATAAGATCCCCTACTATGAGGAGATGGGTGGAGTAGCCCCAGGCGGAGCGATCATTGGCAACATTCAGGACATGTCCCGGTGGCTCATCGCCTTGATGAATGAAGGGACCTATCTCGGGCGGGAAGTCCTTCCTCGGCACGTGCTCAAGGCGACGCTGGACCAGCTATCGCACTTCCCAACGTGTTAGGCGAGACGAAGGGATTTTGGGAACTCATAGAGGGTGGGTATGGAATGGGGCGACAGCTCCACTCCTACCGAGGGCATCTGCTTACGCGCCACGGTGGAACCATACGCGGCTTCCATTCGCAAATCTCTTACCTCCCCCTCGATCGCATCGGAGTCATTGTCTTTGTCATCGGGGACCACTGCGCTGCCCTCCGCGACATCATCGGTTTTGGCATCTATGAGCGCCTCTTGGACCTGGATCTGACTCCCTGGAGCGAAAGATGGCTGGAGGTGGCGAAGCAAGGGAAAAAGGCCGGGACCGCGGCACGGTCGAAAGCGAATGTTGGGCGCGTGCCACACACACACCCGTCCCACTCCCTCGCGGACTACGCGGGCGACTATGAGCATCCGGCATATGGGAGATTGAAGATCGGGCTTACCGGAGAGCAACTCCAGTTCGCCTTTCATAAGCTCAAGTTTCCTTTGTTCCATTTTCACTATGACCGCTTCGATACGCTGGATGATGAGTGTCACGGAAAATGGTCAGTGAACTTTCTTACGAATCCCCAAGGGGAAGTGGACAAGGCGGTGATGTCCTTGGACGATGCTGATGTGCCATTTATGCGTATTGCCGAGCCTCCGGTTCCCGAGCGTCTGCAACAACTTGCCGGAACTTATAAGACCCCGGCTATGTTCAAATTCCAAGTGGTTCTCGGGCAGGGAGGCAATTTGTACATCGTATTCCCGGGGGACCCAGACGAAAAGCTGATCCATTACAAGGATCTGCAGTTCCGTGTCGAGAGATATTCCGACGTGGTCTATGAATTTGTCGAAGAGCAGGGGGAGATTACGGCTCTCAAACAAAGAGTCTCGGCGGGAGAGTATGTCTTTGTGCGTGCCTGACAAACACAGTCAGCCGCCATTCGTTTATGCGACATTCACCTGAGGCTTCCATGAAGGGCGGTGCCTTCCATGCAATTGCATGGAAGGCAATGAGACTCGCATATCATACTCCGAACAAGTTCTCGCGTTTACGGATTGTGTGAAGAAAAAGGCCATCCCGATTTAGCTCCCAATTTGTGACCCCCAATTCCATGCCGGCATGAGAGCGGGTCTTAAGCAGGATGTGGGGGATACGCTGTAAGTCACGGATGCCCAAACGATCCACGAGGACAGAGTCCACTCGGTCCGTTCTCTCTTGACGCCTGCCGCCGCTCAGCGTAGCCTCCCGCCGGGTTTCCATCACACAGGGGGAGGACATGACGGTGGAGGAATGGCCCTATCGCCTGCTCGCGTTTGTCGGATTCTTTGCGATCGCCTCGCTGGCTTGGGTAACGGGACGACGCACTCGGCTGAACTGGACGACCATCGGCGGCAGTGCGGCCTTGGCGTGGGGACTGGGTATCGTGTCCTTCTGGTTTCCGGGGGCGCGCTGGTTGTGGGGGATGATCAACGATATGGTCGTGGCCATGCTGACCGCCTCCCAAAAGGGCACGCTCTTTCTCTTGGGTCCGCTGGCGCTCGGCCCGGGCCAGGCACTGCCGGATGGGACGGTGTCGGTGGGGTTTATCTTGGCCGCGCAAGCGCTGCCGGCCGTCGTGTTCTTTGCAGCCCTGATGGCAGGCCTCTACTACACGGGCATCATGCAAGTGGTCGTGGGGCTGTTTGCCCGACTCTTCTATCGAACGATGGGCTTATCGGGCGCCGAATCCCTCTCCGGCGCCGCCAATATCTTCGTCGGCATCGAGGCCGGCTTGATCGTCCGCCCCTATCTGGCCGCTATGACCCGGTCGGAATTGTTGATGGTGCTCACCTGCATGATGGCGACGGTGGCCGGCACCGTCATGGGCATCTATGTCTCGGCGCTCCAGCATGTCGTGCCCCAGATTGCCGGACATCTGATTTCTGCCTCCGTGATTTCGATTCCCTGTGCGGTGCTCATCAGCAAACTGTCGTTTCCTGAGGACGGGCGGCCGGTGACGCTCGGGGGCGTGCCGACCGACAACAGCCCACGCGAAACATCAGGTTCATCAGAAGGAGATGCGATTCCGCCGCCTTCCAACCTTATCGTCGCCTTGATCGACGGGGCGGGGCAGGGCATGACAATGGCCGCCGGCATTGCGGCGTTGCTGATCGTGTTTCTCGGTTTGGAAGCCCTGGTGGATCTGGCGCTGGCGCAGCTCCCCATGCTCGGGGGAGCTCCGCTCTCGGTCACCCGTGTCCTGGCCTGGCTGACTTGGCCGTTCACGATCCTTCTCGGTCTCCGTCCGGAGGAATGGCAGATCGGCGCGGACTTGCTGGGTTCGCGGTTCGTCGAGACGGAAGTCGCGGCCTATTTCAAGTTGGCGGCATGGCAAGCGGCATCCCCCCCACCGCTCTCCCCACGATCCCTCACGACGATGACCTACGCGCTGTGCGGGTTCGTTCATGTCGCGAGCATGGGCATTTTTGTCGGGGGTATCACCGCACTGATGCCTCATCGGGCAAAGGATGTGTCGCTCTTGGGAATCCGTGCGCTCTGGACCGCATTCTTGACGACGTTGCTGACCGGTTGTATTGCGGGAGTCTTGTCGTCATAGGCAGGAGGAATAACGCGAACGCTTTTCATGTTTGCAGCCGATTGGAAAACGTGGCTAGAACGTCTGAAATGGGTGACAAGATCACCAGAACGCGCGGTTTCTGCAAATTAGATCCTATCCAGCTCTCGATCATCCCGGTCGCGGTGCAGAACTCTGGCCACTTTCACCACCTTAGCCTTTTCATCGGTCGCATAGATGATGCGATATTCCCCCCTGTGTCACCCAAAGGCCTGTGAAACCCCGGTAGGTGAAATGCGCGAATTGTTCAGAATCAGGACGACGAGGGGTACGACGGAGACTGAGAATTTTGAGGAAGACCTGGCGGAGATGTTCTGAAGAGCTGAAAAACATCAGTAATTCGGTCCTGCCATCATTGCATCGTCAGCACCGCCGCTCCTTGAAAGTTCCCGGCTTTTAATTCTTGTAATGCGCGGTTCGCCTGTTCAAGAGGAAAACGGACGGTATGCGGCTTAATCGGAATGGCTGCCGCTTCGCGTAACAGGTCGAGTCCATCCTGCCTGGTGTTGGCGGTGACGCTGCGGATGACGCGCTCTCCGAAAATGTCCCGATCGTAGTCCAGCGAGGGAATCGGCGACATGTGGATACCGGCCAAAGCCAATGTTCCTCCTCGGTCCAGCGCCCTCAATGCTCGAGGCACGAGTTCACCGGCCGGCGCAAAGATGATTGACCCATGCAGCTTCTCAGGCGGCGTATCCGTGGCCCCGCCGACCCAGACCGCCCCCAGCTGTCTGGCCAACGCTTGATGCTCCGGCTTGAGCGAACTGACATAGACCCGGCAGCCCCAATGGCGCGCGATCTGGATGGCGATGTGCGCGGAGGCGCCAAAGCCATATAACCCGAGACGTTGGCCCGGCTTGATGCCGCTGAGGCGTAACGCGCGGTAGCCGATAATCCCTGCGCAGAGCAGGGGAGCGGCTTCGTCGTCGGAAAAGATCGACGGGATTGGATAGGCGAATCGAGCCGGCACGACCGCATACTCAGCATATCCTCCGTCGACCTGATAGCCGGTGAACGTCGCTTGCAAACAAAGATTTTCCCTCCCGTTTGCGCAGAACTCGCACTGCCCACATATGCGTTGAAGCCAGGCAATCCCAACGCGGTCCCCTTCCTTGACCTCCGAGACCTTGGCGCCGACTTGCACCACCGCGCCGACGGCTTGATGTCCTGGGATCAGCGGGAATGAAATATCGGGAAGCTCCCCTTCCACCACATGGAGATCTGTCCGACAGACGCCGCAGACGTGAATCTTGACGAGGATCTGATCCGACTTCGGTACAGGGACAGGCTGATCTTGAAGTTGCAGCGGATTCCTGAAAACGTCGTTCGCCTGGTGGAGGACCATCGCTTTCATCATCAGCTCGACGTTATGCGTTTCGAGTTCGGATTTCTAGAGCTTTGGGTTTCGGGTATGAAACACTTAGGTCACACAATCCTCGAAACATCGTACGCTCTCACGACTTTTTCGCTTTGATGCACTCGATATCCAAACGGATCTGCACTTCGTCTCCGACGATGAGTCCGCCGCTATCGAGTGTCTTGTTCCAGACCATGCCAAAATCCTTGCGATTCAATGTTCCTTCGGCGGTGAATCCAGCTCTGGTATTGCCCCAGGGATCCTGCGTCACGCCGTTGAGCGTGCCGATGAGCGTGACCTCTTTGGTCACGCCACGCAGGGTGAGGTTGCCGACGATCGTATAGGTGGCTCCCTGTTTTCGATAATGCTTCATCTTATAGGTCATCGTGGGAAACTGTTTGACATCCAAGAAGTCGGCATTGCGGAGATGCATATCGCGCTTCTCTTGATTCGTGTTGATGGACTCGGCCTGGATCGTGGCTTCAATCGTCTTGAGGGTATTCGCGCTCGCATCCATCTCGACGAAACCGCGATAGTCCATGAATCGCCCCGACGTTTTGGAAATCACCATATGCGTCACGCGAAACTCGATCAGAGAGTGGTCCGGATCGATGTCCCACCGAGCCGTTTCCGCCTCGACGCCCGGCGGGAAGAGTCCCAACAGACCCGCCATGACGACTCCCTGCAGCCAGTGCCGCCGGATTTGCATACCCTCGCCTTTCGGTTTTTCTTGCCGGCCAATGTGAACAGCGCGCGCCTCTTCGCGCAATCCTCAGAGAGATCCGGTATCCTACCTATCGCCAAGAAGCCACTGCAACCCGTTTCTTTCCCTGAAACACGGGTGTCAACTGGTTGAATTGGTATAGAATAGGTTCATGTACGCACTCGTCAAAGCGACCGCCGGGCCTGGTCTCACCCCCACTGATTGGGCGGACCCCACTCCTGGACCACACGACGCGGTGGTGAAGGTGGCGGCGACCTCGCTCTGTGGAACCGACGTCCATATCTATCGTTGGGACGAATGGGCACAGCGGCGGATTCATCCGCCGCGAATCATCGGACATGAGTTATGCGGCCATGTCGTGGAGGTAGGTCGCGAGGTGTCTCTGGTCAAGGTGGGTGATTATGTGGCCGCCGAATCGCATCTGACCTGCGGAGCCTGTTTTCAATGTCGCACCGGACAGGCGCATGTCTGCAAGAATTACAAGATTCTCGGGATCGATCGGGACGGGTCTTACGCGCAGTGTGTCTCGTTGCCTGAAGGTGTCTTATGGCACACGGCTCCGGACATTCCTCCGGAGTTAGCCTGTGTGCAGGAGCCGCTTGGCAATGCGGTCGATGCCGCGCTGGCCGAGGATCTGACCGGCCAGACGGTGTTGATCACGGGATGCGGCCCGACCGGCTTATTTGCCGCGGCTATTGCGCGAACAGCCGGCGCCGCGACCATTATCGCGACCGATGTCAGCGATTATCGGCTTGGGTTGGCGAAGAAGATCGGCGTGGATCATGTTCTCAACGCGAGGACCGAGTCAGTCGCGCAGGTGGCCGAGGCTATTCTCGAGATGACCGATGGTGAAGGAGTCGATGCCTCGCTGGAGATGTCGGGGGATCCCACGGCATTGCATCAAGCTTTTCGCGCAGTGAAGAACGGCGGTCGAGTCACCTTGTTCGGCATCCCGACCGGTCCCGTGTGCTTCGACCTGCCGAACGAAATGATTTTTAAGGGGATCCGTGTCTACGGAATCACCGGTCGTCGCCTGTTCGGTACGTGGTATCGGCTGGCGGGACTCTTTAAGGCGGGTCTGGATATTCGGCCGGTCGTGACTCATTCGTTGCCTCTGAAAGAGTTTGCGGCCGGGTTTGAGTTGATTCAGTCGGGCCAGTGCGGCAAAGTGGTTTTGATCCCGTGAGGGGTACGGTGAGCGTGATACGTGATAAGGGGTGAAACGTTTCACGAAAAAAATGGCCTACGACTCTCTCAAACAGGTTCTCAATACTCAGCTCGCCGACATTCGCGGAAAGGGCCTCTACAAGTCTGAGCGGCTCATTCTGGGTCCTCAAGGCTCGGACATCCTGGTGGACCAAGGCTCGGTTCTGAACCTCTGCGCCAATAATTATCTCGGGCTCGCGAATCATCCCGCCGTCGCGCAGGCGGCTCACAATGGGTTGAAAACCCATGGCTACGGCATGGCTTCGGTGCGGTTTATTTGCGGCACGCAGGATTTGCACAAGCAATTGGAGCAGAGCGTCAGCGACTTTCTCGGCACCGAGGACACCATCCTCTACAGTTCCTGCTTCGACGCGAATGGGGGACTGTTCGAAGTGTTGATGGACGAGGCGGATGTGGTCATCAGCGATGCCTTGAACCATGCCAGCCTGATCGATGGCATCAGACTGTGCAAGGCCACACGATTCCGCTACGCCCATTCCAACATGACGGACCTCGAAACGCGGCTTCAGGAAGCGAGTGCGTGCCGCCTGCGGCTGATCGTCACCGATGGGGTGTTCTCGATGGATGGCGATCTGGCCAAACTGGATCGGATCGTGGAGCTGGCCGAACGGTATGACGCGGCGGTGGTGGTTGATGATAGCCATGCCACAGGGGTGCTCGGTCCGAAGGGGAGGGGGACACCGGCTTATTACGGCCTCGCCGACCGCATTGAGATGGTGACGAGCACCTTGGGGAAAACGCTGGGTGGCGCGACCGGCGGGTTTACATCCGGCAAGGCCGAGGTGATCGCGCTGCTGCGTCAACGGTCGCGACCCTACCTGTTCTCGAACTCCCTTCCTCCGCCCATCGCGGCCGGTGCGTTGCATGCCATCGAGCTCGTGAAGCAAGGTGATCATCTCAGAGAGCAGCTTCGAGCCAATGCCGCCTACTTCAGAGGGGAACTGACTGCGCTCGGTTTCCGGCTCGTGCCGGGCGAGCATCCGATCATTCCCGTGCTGTTGGGTGATGCCGCCCTTGCGACCTCGATGGCGGAGGCGTTGCTGAAAGAAGGGGTCTATGTCGTGGGATTCAGTTATCCGGTGGTGCCGCAAGGACAGGCGAGGATCCGGACTCAAATGTCGGCGGCCCATGCAAGGACGCAGTTGCAACAAGCGGTGGCGGCGTTTGCGAAGGTGGGCCGGGCTCTCGGCGTGATCCAGTAACCTGCCTCACGGGAACTTCTCAGAATTGACATTTCTCAGTCAGGTCAGTATCCTCGGCTACTTTATCTAGTGAAGGAGTATGGGTATGAAAGTCATTCTTCAAGAGACCCTGGAAGGGGTGGGGCATCTCGGCGATCTCATCAACGTCGCCGATGGGTTTGCGAGAAACTATCTGTTACCGCGCCGGAAGGCCGTTGAGGCTGATGGTCGGAGCATCAAGGCTTTCGAACATGCCAAGCGAGTGGCGGCCGATAAGGCCAAGAAGGAAACGCTGGAAATCGAATCCTACGCCAAGAAGGTGTCGGCTGTTGAGCTGACGATCGAAGCACAGGTCGGCAAGGACGATAAGATGTTCGGTTCCGTCACCGCCAAAGACATCGCGGAAGGATTGGCGGCACAAGGTCTCACGGTGGATCGGCGAAAGATCCAATTGGCGCAACCGATCAAGGAACTCGGTACCGTGGCCGTGCCCATCAAGATGCCCAGAGATGTGGTAGCAACGGTGAAGATCCACGTGGTGAAGAAGCAAGAGACTGAGGAGCCTTCAGCATAGGATATGCGACGATGGAGAAGATGAACAGTTATGCACTCGGTTCCTGGGACGCTCTGAAGGCGGCAGATCCGGAGGTCTGCGCCGCGATTGAGGCGGAGGAAATCCGGCAGCGTGAGAAACTACTGCTGATTGCATCGGAAAATTTCGCCAGTCCCGCCGTCTTGGCGGCGCAAGGCTCGTTGCTGACCAACAAGTATGCCGAAGGCTATCCCGGCAAGCGCTACTACGGCGGGTGTCAGCATGCCGATGCCGTCGAGAATTTGGCGATCCAGCGATGCAAAGAGATCTTCGGCGCGGAGCACGTGAACGTGCAGCCGCACTCAGGTTCACAGGCCAACATGGCGGCCTATCTCTCGGTCCTCAAGGCAGGGGACACCATTCTTGGAATGGACCTGGCCCAGGGTGGTCATCTCACGCACGGGAGCAAGGTCAATTTCTCCGGCATCCTCTTCCGCGTGTTTTCGTATGGTGTCGATCGCCAGACGGAACGGATCGACTACGATGCCGTGCAGAAGGTCGCGGAGGAATGCCGTCCGCGAATGATCGTGGTCGGGGCCAGCGCCTATGCCCGCGTGCTCGATTTCCCACGATTTCAACAGATCGCCAAATCGGTCGGCGCATATCTCTTGGTCGATATCGCGCATATCGCCGGGCTCATTGCGGCGGGGCTTCACCCAAATCCCGTTCCCTATGCCGACTTCGTGACGACCACGACCCACAAGACATTGCGGGGTCCGCGCGGAGGGGTCACGATGTGTCGAGCTGAGCATGCGAAGGGGGTCGATAAGCTTGTATTTCCGGGGCTGCAAGGTGGACCGCTGATGCATGTGATTGCGGCCAAGGCGGTCGCCTTCAAAGAGGCCTTGTCGCCGGGATTCAAACGTTATCAGCAGCAAGTCTTGACCAATGCGAAAGCCTTGGCGCAAGAGTTTGTCGATCGTGGCTATAAGATCGTCTCCGGCGGGACCGATACGCATCTGATGCTCCTGAATCTGGCGAATAAGGGCATCACGGGAAAAGAGGCTGATGCGGCCCTCGATGCGGCCGGAATTATCGTCAACAAGAATGCCGTCCCGTATGATGAAAAGCCGCCGGCGGTGGCCAGCGGCATCCGCCTCGGGTCCCCGATTGTGTCGACGCGCGGCATGCGTGAAGCCGAGATGAAGCAGATCGTCGACTTGGTCGACCGTGTCCTCCGGCACCGGCAAGAGCCGGCGATCCTGGAGGAGGTTCGCGCGCAGGCGAAAGCGTTGTGCGCCCGGTTTCCCATCTTTCATCCCTACTAGCCAGCTGATCGTGAGAGGGCAGGGTCGCCACCGGTGAAATGTCCGTTCTGCGATGAACTCGAAGACAAGGTGGTCGATTCCCGCATGGCCAAGGAAGGCGAGGTCATCCGCCGACGTCGTGAATGCCTTGGTTGTAAACGCCGCTATACCACCTACGAGCGAGTCGAGGAAATACTGCCGGTCGTGGCGAAGAAGGACGGCCGCCGGGAGTCGTTTGATCGGAACAAGATTCTCGTCGGGTTGAAAAAGGCCTGTGAAAAGCGGCCGATCAGTATCGGCACCATTGAGGCCGTCACCGATCGGATAGAAAAACGGATTCAGGAGATGGGCGAGACTGAAATTGAAAGCCGGGTCGTCGGTGAAGAGGTTATGAAAGAGTTGCATCAGCTGGATCAGGTCGCCTATGTCCGGTTTGCGTCCGTGTATCGAGAGTTCAAGGACATCGACCAATTTATGGACGAGTTACAAACGCTTGCTCAGCACCGGCGTGAGAGTTAAGACGTACCGTCTGGATCCCTCACCCCTCTCTCCCAACCTCGTTCATGTTCCCGGATTCGACGCGTGGTCGTTGTGAGCTCCGACAATCCTTGTGCAGGAAGCGCCCTACCGATGAAGAAGCCTCCCCCTCAGCGCGTTCCACGGAACACGCCGACCTCCGGGGCGACAAACGTCGCCATTATCGGCGCCGGTCGCGGAGGGACCGCATTGATGGAGATCTTTGCGAACGATCCCCTCGTGCGGATTGTCGGCGTCGCGGAGCTCGATCCGAACGCTCCAGGAGTAGAGTTGGCTCGCCGGCTCAGAATCCCGATCACGCCCGACTATCGGCAGCTGCTCGCGATGGAGCGCGTCGATTTGATCATCGATGTGTCGGGTGATGCGGGGGTTGGAACGTTCCTGCAAGATTTTCATCGAATGGGTGTCACCGTGATCGGCGGCGCCAGCGCGAAATTCATGTGGGAACTGATCGGAGCCCGTATTCGCGCGACGGCGGAAATCGAGAAGACGTTGAACAAATATCAATCCCTGTATCGGTTGTACGTGAAAGAGACCGGGGCGGCGGTGACGGAGGAGCGGACGAGAATCGCCTGCGAGATCCACGACGGATTCGTGCAGAGTTTGGCGGGTGTGAACTTCAAACTGGATCTCTGCCAGCAACTCATCCGGAAAAACCCGCGGGCCAGTTTAGCCACCATCAAGGAGAGCAAGGCTCAACTGAAATTGGCCATCCAGGAAGCCCGCCAAGTGATCTTCAACCTGCGTCCCCTGCACTACGACAAGATGGAATTGATTCCCGCGCTGACGAATTATTTCAAGTCGTATCAGCTCCAGACCCATATCGCCACGAAGTTTTCCGTGACGGGAGATGAACAGATTCTCTTCCCGCGGACGAAGATCTTTCTCTTTCGCATCATCCAGGAGGCCTTGAGCAACGTGCAAAAGCATGCGCGGGCCGATCGAGTCTCGATCAAGCTGGACATGGATATGGATCTGTTGCGGGTCACCATCGCCGACAATGGAATCGGATTCGATCAGGAGGCCGTGCTGCGCGACCCGGAAAAGTGGGATCATTTCGGCATCAAGGGCATCTTGGAACGAGCTCGATTGGTGGGAGGAGAGGGACGCGTTCAATCGAAACCGGGCAAGGGCACGAAAATCATCGTCGAGGTGCCGCTGGGGCATCGGGAAGAGAGGGGCAATGGAGAAAATTAAGGTGCTGATCGCCGACGATCACCGGGTGGTTCGGGAAGGCTTGGCGGCCATTCTCAAGACCAAAGAGGATATTCATGTCATCGGCGAAGCGCAAGACGGCGCGGAGGCCGTCGAGAAGGCCAGGGCGCTGCTTCCGGATGTGATTCTCATGGATGTGAGCATGCCACGGATGGGAGGCGTCGAGGCTACCAGACAAGTCAAACGTGAGTTTCCCCACATCGGCATCGTGGCGTTGACCATGTACGAAGAACAACAGTACATCTTCGATCTTGTCCGCGCGGGCGCCACAGGCTATCTCTTGAAAGACTCGGAATCGTCGCAAATCGTGGCGGCCATTCGAGCGATCTATCGGGGTGAATCGCTGATACATCCGTCCGTCGCCAGTAAAATCCTGGCGGAATTCTCGTTGATGGCCCAAAAGAAGGGGAAGAAGTCATCCTGGGCCGAGCATGATCTGACGGAGCGGGAGATTACGGTGTTACGATTGGTTGCCGACGGGAAAACTAACAAGGAGATCGCCAACAACCTTGATTTGAGCGAAAAGACGGTCAAGAATCACGTTCGAAACATTTTCCACAAGCTACAAGTCTATGACCGCACACAAGCGGCCATTCTCGCCATCCGTAAAGGCCTGATCGAATTGGATCCGAAACGGTAGGGTCCTGGCGGGAAGGTTCCTGAACACAGTCTTCTTTGGCAGGATGCCGGGCGGGCGGATAAAGACAGTCTACGAGTCGCCTCTTCACTCGCCGATGCTGTGCCGGACGGCCTTTTTGCGCCTCCTGCCGGCTGATCAGCCTCGTCTCAAAGCCCGATATCCGCGACGGCTACTGAGGTCATACTGAATGTTCCCACAGCCCGTTGGCGACTCTCACTCGGAGAGCAACCTACCCGTTTGCGTCGGCATGCTCAGCGCAAATCTCTGAAGACGGTGATCGAGTATTGCTTGGTGCTCACTCCATCCTGAGCGATCACGGTTATGGTGAAGAGGGTCGTGGTTCCCAAGCCGAGTGAACCGCTTACGCTTCCGGTTAAGGTTCCTGCCGGCGCGATCACGGACCCTGATGCGGACATCACCGCATTCGGATCAGACTTGGTCGCCGTCACCGTCATGCTGTCGATGCCGGCCGGGACAGTGACCGTATAGGTCGGTGTGCCGGCGGCAAATCCAGGATTCAAGATGCCTGCGCTTACGGACAAGGCCGATAGATCGGCATTGTTCGAGGGCGCGAGTCGGTTGATCGTGATGCGGTAGGTCCTGGAAACTTGATTGGGCGCGGTCACGGTGATCGAGACGGTCTTGCTGCTTCCTGGTCCATCGAGCGGAATGGTCGCTTGCCCGCTATTCGGGAGATCTCCGGATACGACGGCATTAGGGTCGGATTTGGTTGCCGCGATATCTACACTGGTGACGCCGGTTGCCACATCCACGACATAGCTCAGCGTGCCCGGTGAAAACCCCGGAGTCAAACTCCCTGAGGACACAGTCAGGTTCGACAACTCATTGTTGCCCGATAATGGAGCTGCCCGGTTCACCGTGATGACGTAGGAGCTTTGACTTCCGCTCTGATCGGTAAGGGTAATGGTGATGTCTTTGCTCGATCCTGGAGGATTGAGGTTCACGGAAAGACTTCGGGTCACGGTCCCCGCGATAGTGATACCGGCATTGCTGTTTTCCGGAGTGGCGGTCACCGTCACGCTGTCGACGGTTGACGGAACAGTGAGCGTATAGGCGGTGATTGCGCTCGAAAAAGCCGGTTGGAGTCCGGGCTCGGAGACCGACAAGCCGGAAAGCCGTACCTGTGGTCCCTCCGAGATCGATCCCGTATCTTTGCAGCCGGAGGCGCTGAGGACGATGGTCAAGGAAAGAATGCCGGCGAAACATTGTCGAGCGACGGTGAGTGTACGGTGCATATGATATGGGCCACTTTCTAAGTAACAGCAACGAGCCTAATTATTGAGTGAACCCAAACGGCAGGTATCGAGATCACGAGAGGGTTCAACGGCGGCCTGTCAGGATTTTTCGTAGGCCGAGCAGCCGTCATTCTATAACCGATCCAACTAATGGGGTCAACAGATCAGATCGAGGGAGAGGGATAGGAAGATCCTAAATGGTGCCCGTGGGAGCGTTGAGGATCAGCCCTGTCTCGCGGATCTCTCCCTCACTGCGGGGATACCTTTCGTCGATGTGCGAGTGAGAAAACAAGGCTTGCGTTCGCCCAGGCTTGAAGCGCGGGCTACCGCCTATCGGCGAGATCGGATGACGGTGATGGTATAAGAATTTGTACTCAGGCCGTCTTGAGCGGTCACGGTGATGTCGGCCTCGGTGCGTCTCCCGTCCAGTGGGAGGGATACCTGCCCCGTGGGTGTTCCTGCCGTGGCGATCACTGAACCAAACGCGAACATCGTCGCATTCGGATCGGACTTCGTGGCCGAGATGAGCACACGGTCCACGTTATTATCAACATCAACTCGGTAGTTCAAGATTCCCGAAGCAAAATCAGGGTCCAGTGAACCTGGGCTCACAATCAAGCCGGATAGAGCATCATCGCTCGAAGGGGCCGCTCGTACCACGGTGATGGTGTAGGCCCTTGAGGTTCCATTCGGCGCCGTGACGACAATCGACACCACCTTCGTTGTTCCTGGCCCGTTGAGTATGATCGTCGCTCGTCCTTCGTTCGGTACATCACCCGATATCACGGCGGTTGGATCAGACTTGGTTGCCGAGACGGTTACCTCGGTGACAGCGGCGGCTACGTTCACACGGTAGTCCTGAGTTCCTGCGGAAAAGGCAGGAGATAAGGCACCTGGCGACAGGGTCAAACTCCGAAGAGTGTTATCCCAGCCAAGAGTTATCGCTCTCAGGGTAATCGTGTAGATCTTGGCTCTTCCATCCGGGGACGTGACGGTCAGTGAGATATCTTTGGTTGACCCAGGGCCAGGGGGTGAAATCGTTGTTTGCCCGGTAGCTTGCCCTGCTGGGGCAGTGATCGCACCAGACAATACGTCATTCGGATCGGACTTGGTTGCCAAGACGGTTAGGTCAGGGCTGTTGCCGGGCAAATCAACGATGTATCCGGTCGTTTCGCGGGCGAACGGCGGTTGAAGCGATGCGCTGGAGACCGAGAGGCCGGCAAGTTGAGGGCCTGGATCAATCGATCCTGTGTCCGTGCAGCCATGCAGACCCAAGTTGGTGGCTCCGGCGAAAAGAGTGATGACCACATACCGTATTGGGATGATGAAGAATCGTCGCATGGTGGACCCAGCACGTGCTCTTGCTGGATAACCTGTTGGGTCCAGCCACCCGTGTGAACCATAGGGTAGAGGCAGATATTACGAAAGGATTCCTGAATGGATCTATCCCTACTTGCGTAGGATAAGCAGGGTCGGCGCATGGTTCTCTCTAATGGGTAGAGGAGGTCAACAGATGGTGAGACTAATCTGCATGATCTCTAGCGCGAATCTCTGAAGACGGTGATCGTGTACTGCCTGGTGCTCACTCCATCCTGAGCGCTCACGGCCAGGGTGAAGAGGGTCGTGGTTCCCAAGCCGAGTGAACCGCTTACGCTTCCGGTTAAGGTTCCTGCCGGCGCGATCACGGACCCTGACGATGACAGCACCGCATTCGGATCAGACTTGGTCGCCGTTACCGTCATGCTGTCGACGCCGGCCGGGACAGTGACCGTATAGGTCGGCGTGCCGGCGGCAAATCCTGGATTCAAGATGCCTGCGCTTACGGTCAAGGCCGAGAGCGCGGCGTCGCTTGAGGGCAGCGGTCGTTTTACGGTGACCCTGTAGGTCTTTTCAGCTCCACTGGGTGCTCGCACGAGGATGGTGATGACGGTATCCGATCCTGGAGGTGCCAGCGGCGAAATCTCGCGTGGTTGACCGGAGCTGATTCCTTGTCCATCGATCAGCAAGCCGGCATTTGAATCCTGAACCGTTGCGGTGACGGTGAGACGGGAGACACCGGTCGCCACGTCCACGGTATAGGTCAGCTGATCAGGAGTGAAGGCAGGAGCCAAGGCGCCCGGTGTCACCGTCAGAGCGGACAGGTTGTTGTTGCCCGAAAGCGCCTCACGGCTCACGGTGATGAGGTACGTCTTTTGGGTGCCATTCGGGGCGGTCACGAGAATTTCGATTTCCGTGTCCGATGGACCTACCGGCAGGGGGATTGAACGCGACCTCGTTTCTTGTCCATCGATCGTCATGCGCGCATTCGCATCTTGAGGCGCGGCGGTCACCGCGATGCTGTCGACCCTGCCATCGACATTGACCGTATAACTTGTCCGGCTCGGGCTAAATGCTGGGTCCAAACGGCTCGGCGACACCGTCAAGCTTTGAAGATTGTTATTCCCGCCAAGCGCGGCGCGGGTGACGACCACCGTGTAGGTTTTCGGGGTGCCGTTCTGCGCGGTGACGGTAATCGTGAGAATCGTGCTCAGCCCAGGATCACGCAGTGGAATAGTGTGGGCTTGCCCGGAGGTCGCGGGTTGCCCATTCACCGTCATGGTTGCAGCAGGATCGTCTAAGGCGGGCGTCACCCTCATGCTGTCGACGGTGCTTGCGACAGCGACTTCATAGCTCAGGGTATTGCGATCAAATCTTGGGTTGAGAGCGCTCGGGGAGATCGACAAACTCCGCAACGAATTGTTTCCCGTGAGGTCCGCTTTCGTAAGCAGGATCGTATAGGTCCTCGAATTGGTGCCCGATTCTGACACGACGATATTCACGGGGGTCGTCGTTCCGGCCCCGCCGAGCGGGATGGGGCGGCTGGTCGTCGCCTCGCCATTGATCGTTACGCTGTCGCCGGTCACCGCCGGTTGAGCAGTGACGGTGACGCTCGTGAGGTTGGTGGAGAGATCAACGGTGTAGTTCGTCGTGGCCGGGTGAAACGACGGTTGCAGCGTTGCGTCGGTGGTTCCGGTGGTGACGATTAGACTGGCCAGCTCGACCACGGGATTGACCGATGCCGAGTCCGAGCAGCCGACCAGATTCAACCCCATCATGAGGATGAGGGAAGAGGCAAGGTATTGCACGGCAATAGTGAACGAGCGTCCCATGAGGCGGTCACTTTCCTTGATGCGTGAAGTGATGAGCCTGTGTGCTCTGGTGAACCCAAACGCGAATGTGGAAACGACGAGAGGGTTCGAGTGTCTACTGAGGCGAAGTAGGAGTGACAGATATAGCCAATCCGACCGGGGAGGTCAAGACGTCAAATCGAGACGTGGAGAAGCGAGGTGTGTGGCAAGCATGTGCGATGAGGGAATTTTCAAGGAGAGCCAGCGCTCGTGGCACAGCCTTGTGAAAAAGTGTCTTCACAAGAGTGGCAAACGATCCCTCTACCGACTCCCCCCTACGGCGCGCTTGTATTGATCTGCAATTGTGGCGTCATGGCCGGACTCGGGCCAGACTCACTACCGGAATTACTTAAGGTGTAGGTGATGTCATAAGCTCCATCAGGCAACGGGTTGTTCGGCCTGAGGGTGTTGTCTCCTGAATTAAAAGACGAAGGTTCCTCGACTCCATCTCTGTAAAGTTTTGCCGTCTCTCCCGCACCCGGCGGAGGTATGCTGAATCTTGGTCTTGTGACGCTGGTGATGTTGTCTTCCCTACTGGTGGGATTGCCGTTAAAGTCCGGAGCGCATTCAGCAGGGGGAATACCAGGGGGACAGGTGTCATCCTCGCGTATCAAATCCGGCGCGACGGTGGGGGGTGGTGGTTCTGCTACAGTTCGATTGACCGTGACGGTGTAGGTCTTTGGGGCTCCCCCGCTTGGTGCCGTGACAGCGATCGATAGTGTGGTATTCACAGGTACGGTTGTCTCTCCCGTTAGGGTGCCTGGTGGGACGGTAACACTACCTATCGCCATTGTGGCGTCGCGATCTGCCTTGGTGGCGGCGACGGTCACCTCGTTGACACTGCTCGCCACGTTTACCGTGTAGGCCAAAGTGCCCGCAGCAAAAGGAGGAGACAAGGGCTGAGCTATATTACCTACTCGCACACTCAAAGCAGACAGATTATTGTTGCTTGATGCTGCTGCGCGGTCCACGGTGATGGAATACGGCTTCTCGGTCCCATTCGGTGCCCTCACAATAATTTCTATTTCTGTCGTGGATGGACCAAGTGGCAGAGAGATGGAATTTGTACCACTTGCCGCGCCGTTGACAAGGATTCTAACGCTCGCGCCACTATCCTGAGGAATCGCATTCACAGTAATGCTGCCAACGTTGTTGTCGACATCCAGTGCATAGTCGGTCCTGGCCCTCGTCTGGCTAAATGGGGGAGACAGGGTGTGGGAGGGAACATTCAAACTCTGGACGGTCAAGCTCTGCAGGTTGTTGTTTCCTCCAAGGGCGGCACGAATGATGTTGACGGTATAGGTTTTCTGGCTGCTGTTCTGCGCAGTCACGATAATCGGAATGGTCGTCGTGCTTTGGTTTTGACCTGCGGGGATGAGGGTAACGGTGCGAGCTGCCCCGGAGTTCGTGGGCTGCCCATTCACGGTGATGCTGGCATTTGCATCCTGGCGCGTTGCGGTTACGGCGACCTCCGTCACATTGTTTGCCACATTGCCTGTGTAGACCAGGGTGTTCGAATCAAATGGTGATGGCGACAAGGAAAGCGTCGTCGTCCCTGCTCTCACACTCAAGGCCGACAGATTGTTATTCCCGCCAAGAGCGGCACGAATGACTGTTACCGTGTAGACCTTCTGGGTGTTATTATTTTGAGCGATCACGGTGATGTTGATGTTGGTTCTCGAGGCGTTAACACCTGGTTCATTCAAGAGAATGGGCTGGGAGGGTTGCCCTGAGGCAGTGGCTAGCCCATTGACCGATATACGCGCAGTGGTATCTTGCGCCCTGGGAGTTACCGTGATGCTGGTCACGTTGTTTGCTACATTGACTTCATAGCCGGTTATGCTGGATCCGAACCTCGGGTTTAACTGCAGTCCCGGCGGAAGGGATAAGCTTTGCAGGAAGCTATTGTCTGATGGGCCGCGATTTATAGTAACCGTGTAAGTCTTCTTACTCCCGCCCGGACGCGTAATCTCTATCGACACAGGTGTGGCTGACCCTGTGTTGCCGAGCTGAACAGTCGCTTGTCCTGATGGAGTTCCCGCCGGGACAGTGACCGAACCAATCCGCATTATCGAATCTTGGTCCGACTTGGTGGCGGAGATGGTGATGCTGGTAACAGATGCACCCACGCCATTGACCGAATAGTTAAGCGTATCCTTGTCGAATGGAGAGGGAGCCAGAGTTCCGCTCGAAACGGACAGGGCCCGTAACGAATTGTCCTCTAAGTCCCGCCTGACACGAACGGTGTAAGATTTCGAACCGCCTCCTGCGCCTGAATCTGTGACAACGATACTGACGGATTTCTCAGCGCCTGGCGAGTCGAGCGTAATAGTCTGACTCGTTGTCGGCTGGTTGTCGATCCGTATGGTGTCGCCAGCGACTCGCGGGCTGGCGGTGATGGTCGTACTCGAGACGTCACTGGAGAGCTGAACCGTGTAATCAGTTGTTGCAGGATTAAAAGGCGGTTCCAGTGTTCCTGTGGAGACCGATAGGCCACCGAGTTCTGCCGGCTCGCTAACCGTCGCTGAATCGCCGCAGCCGTAGGCGACCAGACCGATCCCAAAGAGGAACGAGGCAGCGAGATACTGTCTTACGACGGTCAGGGTACGCATCATGGTGGTGTGGTCTCTTTCTCTAGGAGGTGTGGAGTGCGGGTCCATCGTTATGAACCTCGATAGAAGGTGCGGATACTACGAGACGGCTAAAGATTGGTCTACCCCTACTTATGTATAGGGGGAAATAGGTAGTGTACCTATAGCTGATCCTTCTGGTGAGGTCAAGATCCTCGAATCACGATGGAAGGAAGCGGTCTGGGCGACTTTGGAATGATGGATGAGTAGGTTCCCGATAGGGCTCCTGTCCGCTCACGAGTGATTCGCAGCAGAGTGGAAGAAGCGTCTTGCGTGGCATGACATGATGAATACTAAAACGTATGGGTCTCTCTCGTTAACCAAGCAAGTGCATCATCTCTAGGGGAAAACTCGAGTGATCGTCACGGAGTATATCTTTGAGTCTCCATTCGGAGCCATGACAGTGATCGACACCGTTCTGGGGAGCAGTGGTAGGAGTGGGAAGGTTGCATGACCTGTTGGAGCCCCGGCCCCGGCTGTGACGTCGCCGGACATTACGGCATTGGGGTCGGATTTCGTGGCCGAGACGGTCACGCTGTCGACACTGAATGGAACGTCCAACGTGTAGTCCATGGCATTGGGAGCAAAGTCAGGAACCAAGGGGCCTCCTGTCACAATTAATGCCGACAGGGTGGCGTCGCTCGATGGCGCCGCTCGGTTCACCGTGACGGTATAGGTCTTGGGGGCTCCTCCACTCTGAGCGGTCACGGAAATCGACACGGCGGTCGGGGTACCAGGTCCGCCGAGCGGGAAGGTCTCTTGACCTGATGTGGTGCCGGCCGGGATGGTGATGGATCCGATCAGCATCACGGCATTCAGATCGGACTTGGTAGCGGCAACGGTTACCTGATCGATGGTGTTAGCCACATTGACCGTGTAGGTCAGGACGTTCGCATTGAAGTCTGGGACCAACGGTTGAACGGCAGCATTCGCCGTTACTGTCAAGGCCGACAGAGTGTCATCGCTCGATGCGGCCCGGTTCACCGTAACGGTATACGTTTGAAAGACTCCACTTGGCGCGGTCACGGTGATCGATACCACCTTGCTTGTCCCCGGCCCATCGAGCGGGATGGTTGCTTGGCCGGTTGCAATTCCAGCTCCGGCTGTGACGTCGCCGGACATCACGGCATCCGCATCGGCCTTGGTTGCAGAGACCACAAGGCTAGGGACAGTGGTCGCCACGTTTACCGTGTAGTTCAATATATTGGCAGCAAAGGCGGGATCCAGAGAACCCTGCGTTACGCTCAAGGCCGACAGGGTATTGTTGCTCGAAGGCGCCGCTCGGTTTACCGTGATGCGGTACGTCTTCGAGTCGCCATTCGGCGCAGTGACAATGACCGATATGATCTTGGTGGTCCCTGGCCCGTCCAGCTGAATAGTTGCTTGTCCTTGGCTGGGCACATCACCGGATATCACGGCATTCGGATCCGATTTGGTGGCGGAGACGGTCACGCTGGTGACGTTGGTTGCCACGTTCACCGAGTAATCCAAGGTGCTTGATGTAAAGGCGGGAACCAAGGAGCCTTGTGTCACCGTTAAAGCGGACAGATTGTTGTCGCTCGATCGGAGTCTCGTGACGGTGATGGTATAGGTGGTCTCGAGTCCATTCAGTGTTTCCACCGCGACAAGGATTGTTTTGGTCGATCCCGGTCCACCAAGGGTCACGGACCGTTGCGAGGTCACGACCCCATCGATCGTGACTATGGCCGTACTGTCCTTCGGGGCAGCTGTCACGGTGACGCTGGTTGCAGCGGTCGGCGCGTTGACCGCGTAGGTCGTGGTATTGGAAAAAAATGCCGGCTGGAGGTCACCAGGGGTAACCGTGAGGCTGGCCAAGGGCGCTGCGACGTTTTCCGAAACTGACGCGGTGTCCGCGCAGCCGTAGGCACTCAAGCCGATTGCGAGAATCAGAAGCGTGACAAGCCATTGTCCCGTGGAGATGAGGTTCCGTTTCATATGACGCCGATCACTTTCTTTTAAATTAAGGAGTGCCGGACTGGTTCATGCTTATAAACGCCAACCATAGGCGCTGATACTACGAGAGGGGTTGAACTCGGTCGAGCCCTACATAGGTAAGGGTTTGCCGTCATTGTGCGGAGAGGAGGTCTGCTGCTGAACGGACGAGGTTATAGCGGTGGCATCGCCATTGTCCGTCGGCGCGAGAGTGTGGGAGCTGCTTCGCGTGGAGCGGCGGTCAGCGCCCGGTTTCCGAAGTGCCCTGTGATTTGGCGAGGAGCTCGGTCTTGGAAGGGATCTGCGTAAGAAGGTCCGGCCGGACCTGAAAGACACCTTGCAGACGTTGACCGCTGGCATAGAGGAGATTGCCCGCCTTGTTGCCGAGGGTCAGTTTTCCCATGGTCTTGCCGTCCTTGCCGGTCGCCACAAACTCCGCGGCTGGCGCGAGGAGCCCATAGGGGGCAAGCGGCGCGGATTGTTTCATGACGCGTTCTTCCGCGGGAAGATTCGCGACTCGGCTGACAAAGAGATCCGCCGCTTCTTGGCTGATTTTCTCGTGGGGCTGATCTTCGAGCACCCACTCGCCGGTCTGGTTGATCAAGACGTACTGATGCTCCCGTGTCTTGACCGACAACATGGCGATATCGGTGTAGTCGAGGCCGAGCAGTCGTTTGTCCTGGAGCGTGAAGAGTTCTTTCGTGAGATCTCTGATCAGCGCGGGGTTGATGCGATAGAGCGGGCCGTCGGCGGTGGTCTCCGCGATGGCTTCTCCGCTCTGGGGGTCCGGTTGATACAGCCGGACGGACTGGTCCCCGGCTGCCGTATGCAGCGTGATTTTGAGCTTGGGGGTCGTCAGAGTCTTGGCTATGGTATCGCGTTCAGGGCCGGGATCGATGATGCCGAGCGCTTTCAGATCTTCCAATCGAAACATCAACGAGCGGACTTCATTCTGGTCGGCTTCGGCTTCGATCGGATAGCGGATCTTCCACAACGGTTTCGGCTTATCCTTGGCCATGTTGTACAGCACGATTTCAGTGGTGGCATAGGTCAGGCGGACTCGTTCGATGTCATTCTGGACAAATCGCAAGAGCTCTTTTCGGCGGAATGTCATCAACGACCTGTTGATGAAGTTCTTCGGCGCCAGGTTGGTCAGCAACACGCTCCGGTCCGATGCCCGAAGCACATAGAGGGTATTGGACAGCGGACCGCTGTCGCCGATCGAAATCGTCTCCTGTTGTGTCCCGGCCGTGACGGTGAGGGTGGTCACCGGCTGTTCAAGGCCGAAGGCCGCCAACTGTGTCGCCTGTTCCTCGACGGTTCTGGTGACGGCTCCTGTCACGAGCGCTCGAATCAGCGCCTGCACTTCGCGCTGATCGGCGTCCGTTTGAAGCGGAGCCACGATCGACCATTTGCCCGGTTCCGTCAGCTTGAATTCGATGGGCCCCTGAGCGGTGGTGATCGAGAGGCCGGTAATGGCGGTGTCCGGAAAAGGCAGGAGTTGCTTCTGCGCGCGTTCCTGCTTTTCTTCTCGCTGCTCGGCGGGAAGCTCCACCAGGTAGAGATAGGTTCCTAGACCAGCCAGGAGGAGGAACATGAGGAGGGTCGGCCAGTAGCGAGTCATAGGCTAGAGACGCCGGCGTTTTCTCCACACGATGACGCCGGTGAGCAGCGTCAGGAGTGGAAGGAATACGACCTGGATGTAAATCAACGCCCGTTCTTGAGTGGGGTTGGGTGTGAACGGCCTCAATGCCGGCTCTTTCGGAGCGATGGAAATCAAATCCCGTTCCTCGGCCAGCCAACCGGTCGTGTGGAGAAAAAAGTCGCTGTTGCCGGGGAAGTTGAAAAAGGCATTGGAGGCGAAGGTGGAGTTTCCGATGACCACGATCGCGGGCCGAGGCGTGTTCTCCTCCGGGGCCTTCTTCGGCGTCAGCGCGGCCGCCATGGGGAGCGGTCCTTTCACGTCTTCCTTTTCGTTCAGGCTCACGACCCGGCCTTGCATGTTCGTTTCAGCCCAGCTGTTCGGCGAGGTGCGGGCCAGCGGCACGAAGTCCCAGTCTTTCCCGACCTGCTCGTCGAAGGTCACGTGCCGGGACAGCGGCAACAGCACGGCGGAGGTCAGGTCTTGAGTGATCTCATGCTCGGTAAACGTCCTGACCAACAGCGCGGTGAGGTCTCCCTGGGCCAATCGATCTTGCAGATCGACTAACACCCCCGATCCCAGGCCAAGCCCCCAGCGGGCGAGCAATGATTCCAGCCCGCTCTGTGTATCGGGATCGGTCAAGACCAAGAGATGGCCGCCCTTCTCGACGTAGGCCTGGATACGGTCCTGCTCGTCCTTCATCACGGAGCGGCGCGGCCCTGCCAACACCAGCACAGCGGTATGATCCGGCACGGCAGATTCCTTGAGAAGCGAGACTGTGCCGACCTCATAGCCTTGTCGGGTCAGGGCCTCCTTGGCAATGGAGAGACCGTTGCGGTCCTTATCCTCGACATTCAGTTCGCTGTGGCCTTCGACGAAGACGATGCGCTTCTTGGCATCCTTGGAAATGCGGATCAAGGCGCCGGTCAGTTCCACCTCCGAGGGAGAGGTGACGCGGATCGTTTCGCCGTTGCTCTCGAAAATGGCGGTATCGGTTCGGAAGATTCCATAGTTCTGAGCCAATTTCGGCTGTTTTTCCGGATCGATGAATTCCACGCTGAGCTTGGGAGAGGCTTGCCGATAACTCTCCAGCCGCTCCTTGAATACTTGATAACCGGGATCTTTTTCTCTCGTGAAGACGGTAATTTTGACGTCGTGGGGCAGACCGCGAAGCACTCGGTGGGTTTGTGGAGCGAGCGTGAAATTCTGACTTTCCGAGAGGTCCCAACGGATCGAGTGTCGAGAGGCCAGAAAGTTCACGATGACCAGAATGCCGGTGAACAGCACGATCATCAGGAAGCTATTCAGCCCCATTCTGGTCGAGCGTCGTCCGGAGAACGTCTTGACCGCCTCGAAATGGAAGACAAAGAACAGGACAAGGCATCCCAGCGCCAACCCTTCCGCGATCGTGACGGCCCACAGCCAGTCGGGCCGAAGGCTGTAGGTGATCATGCCGCCGAGGCCGAGCGCGATGCCGAGAATGCCGAGAGGAAAGGATCTTAGACTCATTTCCAGCTGGTCGACTCCACGACGCGATGGGTGAGAAACAGCATGAGCGCCAATCCGCTGCCGAAGTACAGGAGGTCGCTCGTGTCGATCAGCCCCCGCACCAGCCGGTCATAATGTTCCATGTATGAAACATATGAGATGACGCGGCCCGCGGTGGTATCTCCGAACAGGCTTCCCAGTCCGGCGATCAACCAGATGATCAGGAGCAAGCCGAAGCTCACAAAGGCGGCGACGATTTGATTTTCCGTCAGCGCCGAGGCGAACAGGCCCACGGAAAGAAACAGGGCTCCCAGCAGGACCATGCCCAAATAGCCGGTCCAGATGGGATTCCAGTCGAAGTCGCTGAACAGCATCAGCACGGTGGGGACCAAGACGGTCAGCCCGACGAGGCCGAGATAGATCACGAAGACACTGACGAATTTGCCGACAACGATTTCATGGATTCTGACCGGCGAGGTCATCAAAAATTCAAAGGTTCGCAGCTTGCGCTCTTCCGCGAACAACCGCATGGTCAGGATGGGCAGAATAATCACGAGGACGATCCGCATGCTCGCGAACAGATTTCGGAAGACCAGATCGTTCAAGTTGATCTGGGCCGTTCCCCCCTGCATCTGCATCAATTGGATGGCTTGCGCCCCGGCAAAACCAACGTAGAGGTAGGAGAGCAGTCCGAAGATCAACAGAAAGACCGCGCCGACCACGTAGACGATGGGAGAGACGAAATAGCCGCGCAGTTCCTTGGCGATGATGGCTTGCACCGGGGTCATAAGGTATCTATGAGTCCGTCCTTTCGGCGGTGACCATGCCGACGGCGGCCTCAGGCGGTTCGGAGAGCTGGTCCTCGTGGCGCGTGAGCTGGAGGAAAACGTCTTCCAACGTCATGGACACGGTGCGGAGCTCAAGCAATCCCCATTGGCTCGACACGGCTACGCGCGCGATCTCGTCCCGTAGGTCACGGCCCAGCTCGCATTCGAGAAGGAAGCTTCCTCCCGCCTGTCCGGGAAAAACGTTGAGCACGCCGGGAATCGCTCGAAGCTTCATCTCGCAGTCCGTCGGGCATGCCTTGAGGGTAATCGAAACTTTCTCCGATTGACGCAATCGGGCCGACAACTGTTCGGGGGTATCCTCCGCCACGATGCGGCCTTTATTGATGATGACGACCCGTTGGCAGACGGCTGTCGCCTCCGGAAGAATATGGGTGCTGAGAATGACGGAATGCGAGCCGGCCAGGCTTTTGATCAACTCTCGTATTTCAATGATTTGTTTGGGATCAAGGCCGACCGTCGGCTCGTCAAGGATCAACACCGGGGGATCGTGTAAGAGCGCTTGCGCCAACCCCACGCGCTGACGGTAGCCTCGGGACAGGTTCCCGATCAACCGATGGCGGACGGAGCCCAGCTCAAGCCGCCCAATCGATTGGTCGAGCGCCGACGAGAGCTTCGGTCCCGTGATTCCGCGGAGTCGTCCGACAAAGGTCAGATATTCCGCCACGGTGAGTTCCTGATAGACCGGCGGCGTTTCCGGCAGGTAGCCGATCTGCCGTTTCACCTCCAACGGCTGCTCGGTGCAATCAAAGCCCGCCACTCGCGCCGTGCCTTCGGTCGCCGGCATGAAGCAGGTCAAGATCCGCATCGTGGTTGTTTTGCCGGCGCCGTTGGGGCCAAGAAACGCCAACACCTCGCCTTTGGCCACCGAGAAGGTGACGCGATCGATGGCCGTATGATGCCCGTAGCGCTTGGTGATGTTATGAACGTCGATCACGAATGTGGTATCGGTGCGAACAATCGCGGAGATTGGAGCGGTACCGCTCTCGAAACAACACCATGTTCCTTGACGAAGGATCTTACTCACTCCGTTCAAGGCAGTCAATATACGGGCAGTAGGGTGCGTATCAAGCCTGATGGGGCATCTACGCAATGTCGGGAACGTGATCGCTCGGCGATGCTCCACTGTCGATTCCGGCTCCGCGCGAGCCACCGGTCTTGAATTTAACTTCCAGCTCGTTTATATAGGGGGCGCGACGAAGCCTATCCGTTGAATTTTCCCTGCAGCCTCTCTTTCGTTCGCGGAGGGGAGCTCCATACGGAAGTGGGGGAGCCGATACTCCAGTCGGTATTGTCGAAGTCCCCCGCCTTTCATACTCTGAATCGACCAGTGGTCTCATCGTTGCCATCAAAGGGAGGCGATACCCAGCATGCACACTGAGCTTCATCAGAGTCGGCTTTCATCGTCGTCCACATCGTTTGCCGTCATCCTCTGCTTGTCGTTGGGGGCCTGTTCCTGGGTTCCCAAAGGAGATATGCAATTGGATGTCGGGATCAAGGATCGGGGCGTCGCATCGTGGTACGGCGAACAGTTCCATGGCAGGCAAGCGGCGAACGGCGAGTTGTTCGATATGGAAGCGTTGACGGCTGCCCATCGGACGATGCCTCTCGGCAGCGTGGTGCGTGTGGTGAATTTGACGAACGGCAAGCATCTCTATGTCCGAATCACAGACCGGGGTCCCTACGAGAAAGGGCGGATTCTCGACCTTTCCCATGGTGCGGCTGTCCAGTTGGGCATGACGCACGAAGGGGTGGCCTATGTGCAGGTTGAGATCGTCGGCGAACGCCGACCGGAGCTGATGCTGTTGTCGGAACAATTCTCAGACCGAGCGGCTTCGCTGCTTGCCGATGCGCGGCCTTGGACCGATCGGGCGTCGCATGGGATGGCCCATCCGGCGAGAAACTTCCTTGGCGACCTCTGGATTGCCAGGCGGAACCGCTGGGCCCTTGCGGTGCTGGCGGTCACCCATCCGGCCGGCACGCCGGTCGCATCGTTGGTCCTCAACTAACAGGCTGTTGAAAAAGTCCGCCCGCGGCGTTCCCCGCCTTGCCGAAGCGGCTTCGCGAGGCAGGTCGCATCGCTCAGAGGCTCATCGTACCAACCGGGAGAGAGCTGCCCTGGGCAGGTCGGGGTGGGTCGGGTGAGAAAGGTTACGCCTGGCCTGGGACACTGCCGGCCGGACAGCCTTTTCGAACAGCCTGCAGGCTCCTGTGAAGGTTCATCTTGCTGGTCCCACTCAGGTTGACACGGTGCAAAGCTCTCCACTAGACTGCAGTCTTCTCGTCGGCGGCTGACAATACGTGAGTTTATCGAAGGGGAGGCATGGAGCGATGGCCAAGAAGCGCGCAGCGGAACCGGATGAAGTGAAGTTGAAAAAGAAGGTCGGCGCAAAGCTGACCAATCACGACAACCCTGAGGGTGACGCTGCTCTCCGGTCACTGAGGAAACGTTTGAAGAGAGAGCAGCGTAAACGGCGGGCGCTTGCGCAACGGAAGAAACGAGCCGCCGGGAGCAAAGGCGCGGCTGCCGCCCCTGCGTCGGCCTAATCTTTCAACGGGCACGGTCGTGTCAGGTACTGATCCATGGAAGAAGAACTGAAGTCCCCCCAGGGTATTACTCCTCTCAGCCGGCAAACCGGTGAGGAGCCGCCCGCGGATGAAGCAGCCGATCAGATGCAGGCTGTCACTTCCGCCGCTGAGGCGGGAGCGACCGGCCGAGACACGGTCGCGCTGGACGAAGAGCAGGTCAAGGACGAGATCGACATTCAGATCGATCTGCTCGCTGATCCTGATTGGGTGGTCCGCCGCGAAGCGGTGATCACGCTGGGCGAGATGGGTGATGAGCGTTGTGTCGAACCGCTGGCCCGCGCGTTACGAGACGGTGATTGGCAGGTTCGAGAGGTCGCCATCGAGGCGATGGGGCAGGTGGGCTCTCCCGCCGTCGAGACACTCCTGAAGCTGCTCCGCGATTGGGAGGTCCGTAAATACGCGATTGCTTCGCTCGGGAAAATCCGCGACGAGCGGGTGCTTGATCCCTTGGTGCTTCAACTTCGGAACGATGAGTTCAAAGATGATGCCGTGGATGCGTTGGTTCAACTGGGGGAGCCGTCCGTCGGGCGGCTGGTCGCTGCTCTTCGTGATAAGGACGAAAATGTTCGCAAGTGCGCCGTCCGCGCCTTGGGGCGGATCAAAAGCGGCGAAGCCATCGATCCGCTCATTGGGATGCTCGGTGATAAAGACTGGTATACGCGGTTGACGGCCGCCGCCGCGTTGGAGTCGATCGGCGACGAACGCGGCCGCGAGGCGATCAAATCGTTGCTTAAAGATCCCGATATGGTGGTGAAGATGCGGGTGGAACGAATTCTTGCGAAGTGGAAGAAGCCCCCGATCTCTCAAGCGGCCAACGCCTGAGTTAGTTGTTCAAGAGTTGGTCCATTCGCTGCTGGAGTTCGTCCAGCTTTTTCATTGACACCTGTTTCCCTGTCGTAATCTCCAACTTCACCTCCCGCAGCGATCCGGCCATGTCCCTGAGGGGGTTGGTCGCGGTATCGGATTTGACTCCCTTCGCGGCGGCTTCCACGGCAGTGACGGCTTCGGCCAATTCTTTCGCCGCGTCGCCGAAATTGCGATCGACGAGGTGCGCCTTCGCCTGGACTAATCGAGACTTCGCATCCACGAGCCCTTGCCGCTTGCGCAGATCGCGTTCGATCCCGAGGGTCGTGTCCAATACGTTTCTGGATACATCTTTCAACGACTGTTGAAGCTCCGCGACCGTTCGCTGAAGCGTCCCGACGGGCCGTTGTCCGAGATAGTAGCCCGCTCCGAACGCCCCGGCGAGCAGCAAGAGAACAGCGAGAAATTTAACCATGATGGCCCTCGATTAGCGGTGACGTTGTGACGAGCCCGACCGAGTCAACTGCTGGAGCAGGCTGTTCGCGCTTGCGATACGCACGGCCTCGTCCGAGTCGTGCAACCCCTTGACCAAGATAGGAATGGCACTTTCGCCGCTTTTCCGCAATCCCTTGGCGGCCATCAGGCGAGGAAGCGGCTGCTGGTCCTGTAAGAGCTTGTGGAGAATCGGCAGTGCGTCTTTCTCGGCGGAGGCGCTCAAGGCCTGCGCCGCCGCGCCACGGATGGAAGGGTCGGGATGCCGAGCGAGCTCCGTGGCCAGCGTGAAGGCGGAGGTATCGCCCAAACGAATCAATCCCTCTGTGGCGCCGGCACGGACATGGATATCCGAGTCTCGTGTGAGCGCCAGCAGCAAAGGCCGATTGTCCTTGATGCCGAGCTTTCCAAGACTTGCCGCCGCGAGACCGCGCACCATCGCCATCTCGTCCCCGATGGCATGCGTCAGTGGAGCCACGCCGCCAGGGGAACCAAATTCTCCCAGTGCTCCGGCAGCGAAGGCGCGCACCGACGGATCGGGATCATACACGGCTTGCGCCAGGACCGCCAGGCTGGCCGGACGTTTGAGGCGTCCCAATACCCCCAGCGCGGCCATTCTCGTCTCCGCGTCCGGCAGGGTCGCGGCGCTGGTGATATCGTCCAGCTTTTCCACATGTCCCAGCTTGAACAGCGCGGCGTAGGCGAAGATGGCCTCAGGCCCATCCTCAGTGCGAGCGACATCCAGCAACCGCTGCTGAACGTCGGTGGCCTGTGCTTCCCCGAGCGCCGTCATCGCGGCGATGCGGACGGTCGGCATGTCATCCCGCAACGCGCGGCGCAGAGCGCCGGACTTTGCCGCGAGTCCGGCTTTTCCGATCGCCTCGGCGGCGCGCGCGCGCACGACCACCGAGGCGTCCAGCAAGCCGTCCTCCAAAATCGCGGCGGTCTCCGCCAGGCCCAATTCCGCGAGGGCCGAGTAGGCTGCAATGCGGACATGTTCTTTTCGGTCTCGAACGTGGCCGGTGATCACTCCGAGTGCCAACGGACGGAGCAGCGACGCATCATGGGGTTGTCCCGGCTGGGTCAATTTCGCATAGATGGCCAAGGCTTCGTCCGTTCGCCCCAGGCGGACATGGCTGAGCAGGGAGAGGCGGAGGAATGCGTTCGAGGGCGTCGCCTCCGGTGGAAGACCCCGGTAGAGAGCGATCACTTCGGGGTAGTCACCGGCCTTGAAGAGGGCCGTGGCTTTCGATTCGACCGTGGAAGGGGGGCCTGCCGATGCCGGAACGAGAGACCCGGTGACGAGAATCAGGAGAAGCGCGCCGGTCACACACGCGAGTGTAGAAATGGATCGCAAGCCGGCGCGCAGAGGATACCGGCCTGCCACGCGGTGCCGAGTTACCATGTCGTCGGTTGCCGCACCGTGGCGGCGCGGTACATCAGGCCGACGTAGTCCTTCAGCATGCGCGTGGTGCAGAACTGGGGCGCGATGGTACGGATGCATTCTTTGACCATTTGAAGCCAGCCCCTCGGAATCCCGTCACGATCACGCTGGTAGAACAGCGGCACGACCTCTTGTTCCAAGACGTGATAGAGCTGTTCGGCATCATGATGATCCTGCGTCTGCGCGTCGGCCTGTTCGCTGAGCGGCTGGATGCCCCACCCGTTGGCTCCGTTATATCCTTCCACCCACCAGCCATCGAGGACGCTGAGGTTCAACACGCCGTTCAGGGCGGCTTTCATGCCGCTGGTGCCGCTGGCTTCCATCGGAAAGCGCGGGGTATTCAACCAAATGTCGACGCCCTGAACGAGATATTTCGCCATATGCATCTCGTAGTTTTCCAAGAACGCCACGCGACCGCCCAGCTTGTGGTCGTGGCAGAAGTTCAGGACTTCGTGAATGAAGTATCGCCCTGGTTCGTCGGCGGGGTGGGCCTTGCCGGCGAAGATGAGTTGGACCGGCCGCCAGCGGTCTTGGAGGAGCGCCTTCAGCCGTTCTAGGTCTCGAAAGAGCAAGGTCGCTCGTTTGTACGTCGCGAACCGCCTGGCAAACCCGATCGTCAAGGCCTCGGGATCCAGGAGCGTGCCGCGCGTGAGCACTTGAGACGGCTGGAGATGCCCATGCATCCAGCCGACCCTGGCTCGCTCACGGATAAAACTCATCAGTTTCCGCTTCATCGTTTGCCGGACCGCCCACAGCTCGTGATCCGGCACATCCATCACCCGCTGCCACATGGCCGGATCATCGCAGGTATGGGTCCAGGTCGGGCTGAGCGACTTGCTGTAGAGGTGGTGTAGCTCCGGCGAGATCCATGTCGGCGCATGAATGCCGTTGGTCACGCTGCGGATGGGGACTTGGTCGGCCGGCAACCCCGGCCAGAAGTGTTGCCACATCTCTCGTGAGACGCGGCCATGTTCGCGGCTGACGCCGTTGACGTGCGCCGAGAGGCGCATGACCAGCGCGGTCATGTTGAAGCCGTGTCCGCGCGACTCCGGAGTTTCTCCAAGGCGGAGGAATTCGTCCCGCGAGAGGCCGAGTTGTTCCCAATAGCCGGCAAAGTATCGATCCATCAGATGGTGCGGGAAGACATCGTGTCCGGCCGGCACGGGGGTATGCGTGGTGAAGACGGTGCTCTGACGGACCAGCTCCGAGGCTTCCGCGTGGGACGACCCCTTTTGAACGAATTCACGCACCCGCTCCAAGGTAAGGAAGGCCGAGTGCCCTTCGTTCGCATGCCAGATCGACGGCGAGATGTTGAGCGAGCGCAACATGCGCACGCCGCCGATCCCCAACAGGATCTCCTGACAGAGGCGCATTTCTTGATCCCCGCCGTAGAGACGGGCGGAGAGGGCTCGGTCCTCCGGGCTGTTTTCCGGCACATCCGTATCGATGAGAAAGAGCGAGATTCTTCCCACCAACACTTTCCAAACAGTCGCGGTCACCCGCCGACTGCCCATCTCGACGGCAAACCGACAGGGTTCTCCCGACGGGGTCAGAGCCTGATGAACCGGGGATTCATCGCGGTTGAACGGGGCGTAGGCCGCCTCTTGCCACCCTTCCGGCGTGATCCGTTGGCGGAAATATCCTTGCGGGTACATGAATCCGATGCCGACGAGCGGCAAGCCGATGTCGCTCGCCTCCTTACAATGATCTCCGGCCAAGATTCCGAGACCGCCGCTATAAATGGGCACGGAGGCATGGAGGCCGAATTCGGCCGAGAAGTACGCAATCGCCGATTTCGTCAAATCCGCATGGTGCGTCCCGACCCAACTTTTCTTGTTGGCCAGATATTCGTCGAACAGGCGGAACACCGCCGAGTATTGGCGGAGAAACGACGGGTCTTCGGCCAAGCGCGTGAGCCGGTCCGGCGTCACATCGGACAGGAGCTTGACCGGATTATGGTGCGTGAGAAACCACAGGGTCGGATCGATCATTTCGAACAATTGGCGGGCTTCCAACGTCCAGCTCCACCAGAGATTTTGCGCCAGCTCGGGCAGACGATTGAGGGTTTGCGGGAGAGAACCGTTCACCACGTTAGGAGAATCCACAAGCACTCCTTTGGTCAAGGTCACGTAATCAGGATCGGCAATGACGGGCGATCACCGGTTGCGATCAGGCGTGCCCGGCCTTATGCCACGAGGCCCAGTCTTTGGAGAATGCCACGGCGGCATAACGTTCGCCAAGGATTTTTGCAACCCGGTTCAGGAGTTTGGAGAGCTGCTGCAGTTCGGACGTGCTGAGGTCCTCGCGAAACCGGGGATGGAGCCCCCAACGGGTCTCCACTTCTTCGCCCGACACGCTCGACATCAAGCTGACAAGCTTGATCTCCTGGCCGGTGGACTTTTGCTGTTCCGTCGAGGTCCCGACGTCCGGAGGCACGACGTGCGGAGCGTCTTGAGCGGGAGGAGCCTGCCCTTGCAGGACTGCGCTGAGCGCCGGCACGACCGCGCTTGCGCAAAGTGTCGCCGCGGAGCGGAGCTGCGTGTTGCCGGCCGTGCCGAGGGCCTCGGCGACTTTGTCGCCGAAGTCGCGGAACATCTCGTTCTTTGCCTTCGAGTCTTCGGTGATCAGGAACTTGTAGTGCTCGTAGGCTTGCCGACTTTCCGCCACGGTGGTTCCGATCGTCATGACGATTTCCATCTGATCCGCGTTATTTCCGAAGGCCGGTTCCAGCGCGCGCTTCAGCTGTTGCGTCACCGCGTCTTCCAGCCCGTTCATGAACTCCATCTGGTCCTTGAGCGGAATGTGCAGGGCCACCAGCCGATCCGCGAGATTGAACATGACCTTGAGGAATTCCAGATAGATGCCCCACTCTTGCTGCCGCTTGAGCTTGAGCGCCTGCTCCGGCGCGGTGTGCTTCATCAGTGTGACCGATTCGCCCGACACGGCGAGCATCAGTTCGGCCAGCTGGCGGAGGCGTTCTTTGTAGTCAGTGTCGGTGGTGGCCATAGGTCTGCTCAAGCGCAGCGGGGATTATAGCGGAGACGTGTGTGTCGATAAAAGGGGTGAACACAGCTGTGACCTTCTGAAGCGTTCGCTACAAGGGAGCCTGCAAGACCGCCTTGCCGGAAAACTCAATGGACCAGGAACATGGGTCAGAGCCCTCTCCGCATGGGCGTGATGATTTCTCTTGGGGAAAAGGGTATTCTCCGGCGGCACCTCGCAACTCTTGAGCGAAAGATAGGAATGTCGCTTCACCCTGATTTTCCGAACTCGCCTTACGAGCCCCTCATCCCTGACCAGCGCTGGTTTCCAGCCGACGAAGCGCTGAGAAGCACGGCCTATGAAAAACTGCTGCCGCCGTTGGTTGCCAAAGTGCGGGAGGAAGTCTTTGCCTGGCGAACCGATCGATATGCCGGCGCGTCCGCAACCTCAGCCGCCTTGCTCCGCCATTGGTTTGAAACAGAGCATTTGATCGAAAATGCCGACGGCTCTCTATCGCCGTTCCGCTATTATTTTGCTCAACGCGAGGCGGTGGAAACCGTCGTCTGGCTCTTCGAGGTCCGGCGTGCACGTGACAAGTACGATCTGCTCCGATTCGACGCGTCCGGCGCGGTCTCGTCCGGCATGTTCGACGAAGACTGGCCCCGTTATGTCTTAAAGATGGCAACCGGCGCCGGGAAAACCAAAGTGCTTTCCCTGCTCATTGCTTGGAGCTTCTTTCATAAACTCTACGAAGCAGACTCGGCGCTGTCGCGTAACTTCCTCGTCATCGCGCCGAACATCATTGTGCTCGATCGGTTACGCGCCGACTTCGACGGCCTCAGGATTTTCTTCAACGACCCCATTCTGCCCGGCAACGGCCATGAAGGCCGGAACTGGCGGGACGATTTTCAGCTCACATTGCACATACAGGACGATGTGCGCGTCGTGCGCGACATAGGCAACCTGTTCTTGACCAACATCCACCGCGTCTTCCTTGGCGAGGTGACCGACCCCTCATTGGATGACGACGATCTGCGTGATTACTTCCTCTCGCCCTTCGGCCCCAAGCCGATCGGCAAGACCACCGACAGCCGGACCGATCTCGGCGAAATCGTCCGCGAGGTGGAGGAACTGGCCCTCTTCAACGACGAAGCGCACCATATCCACGACCCGAAGATGGCCTGGTTCAAATCTATCCAGGACATCCATCACAAGATGCTGCAAAAGGATTGCCGCCTCGCCTTGCAGGTCGATGTGACCGCCACGCCGCGCCACAACAACGGAGCCATCTTCGTCCAAACCGTGTCCGATTATCCGCTGGTCGAGGCCATTCATCAGAACGTCGTGAAACATCCGGTGCTGCCGGATGCGGCCAGTCGCGCCAAACTGCAGGAACGCAAGAGCGCCCTCTTCACGGAGAAGTATGCAGACTACCTCGCGCTGGGGATTGAAGAGTGGAAGAAGAGCGCTGCCGAACACCAACAACTCGGCAAAAAAGCCGTGCTCTTCGTCATGGTGGACGACACCCGCAACTGCGACGACGTGGGCGTCCATCTCGAAAAGATCTGCCCCGAACTGCAGGGTGGGGTGCTGGTGATCCACACCAAGAACAACGGCGAAATCTCCGAGGCCGCGTCGGGCAAGAAAAAGGAGGAACTCGAACTGCTCCGCAAGCAGTCGAACGAGATCGATTCCTGGATGTCGCCCTGCAAGGCCATCGTCTCGGTATTGATGCTCAAGGAAGGCTGGGACGTCCGCAACGTGACGGTCATTGTCGGGTTGCGGGAATACAGCGCGGAGAGCAAAATTCTTCCCGAGCAAACCCTCGGGCGCGGCCTGCGCCGGATGTATTTCGGCACTGATACAAAAGAAACCGTCTCGGTCATGGGAACTCCTGCCTTTATGGAGTTCGTCGAATCCATCCAGACTGAGGGCGTCAGTTTCGAGCACGTGCCGATGGGCGGCGGTACGACACGCCAGGACTCGCTCATTGTCGAAGTGGACACAGAGAATCCGGATAAAAATCTCGACGACCTCGACATTCCGCTCCCCAAGCTGACCCGCCGCTTTCAGCGCGACTTCAAAGACCTCGATGCGCTCGACCCCGCGGCCTTGGGCAACAAACAACTGCCCCTCAAACCGTTCACGCCCGAGGAGACCAGGGAAATCGTCTTCAAAACGATGCTCGATTCGGAGATTCATCATACGATTCAACTGGACGGCTCAGGGCCTGCCGACTTCCGCTCCGTCGTGGCGTTCTTTGCGCGCCAATTGCTCAAAGATTTACGGCTCGTTGGCGGCTATGACGTGCTCTATGGGAAAGTGAAAATCTTCATGCGTGAACAGCTGTTCGCCTCGTCACCGGTGAACCTCGAAGACCCGGTAGTGCTCCGCAATCTCTCCGAGCCGGAAGTCGGCAAAGTCCTGTACGACGCGTTCAAGACCGCCATCAATGCGCTGACCATTCAAGACAGCGGCACCACGCACATCGAGGCCCGGATTCGTCTTCGCGAGACGCGCCCCTTCCGTACCGAGCATCGTCCATTCCTCGCGGCAAAGAAATCCATTTTCACCAAAACCGTCGGGGAGTCGCAGTCCGGCGGTTTTGAGCTGTCGTTCGCTGCCTTTCTGGAATCCGCGAACGACGTGGCGGCCTTTGCCAAGAACTACCTGGCAGTCGGCTTCAAGCTCGACTATGTGAGAGCCGACGGCGACCTCTCCACCTATACGCCGGACTTTATCGTCCGCACCATCGACGGCACAGTCTGGGTCGTCGAGACCAAGGGACGAGAGGAGTTGGATCTGCCACAGAAAATGGCGCGGCTCAAGCTGTGGTGTGCCGACGCGACGGTTGCCGAAGCGAACGGACGGCGGTACGACTTCGTCTTCGTGGATCAACTAGGATTTGAGAAACATACGCCGGGCACGTTTGCCTCGCTCGCATCGAGCTTTACGGAGTACAAACACAAATCATGATGACGCTCCGCCAACCCCTGACCGCGCAGATTCGCATCCGCGATCTGGATCACTCATTTCTTGAACAGGAATCCGCTGCCTCATGAACTCGTTCAGGACTGTCCGACTCTCCGAATTGGCTATTCCGCAGCGGCTGGTCACGGCGCTGACCGACATCGCCTCGGCGCGAGGACGGCAGGCGCTCTACGGCAAGCAAACTCCACAGGTGCTGAAGGCTCTCCGCGAAATGGCGTTGGTGGAAAGTGTCGAATCATCGAACCGTATCGAGGGTGTCACCGTTGCGCGGGATCGCTTGCGACCACTGGTGTTGGGGCGGGCCAGGCCCACGAACCGTTCCGAAAATGAAATAGCCGGTTACCGGAGGGCGCTGGCATGGATTCATGCCAAAGCTGATGAAATTCAGATCGCGCCGGATACGTTCCGGAAATTTCACCGACTGATCCACGGCGAAGTCGATCCGAGGGCGGGGGAATGGAAGGATCGCCCCAACCACATTGTGGCGCGTTATTCAGATGGTACAACGGAGATCCGCTTTAAGCCGGTCGAACCTGAGGATGTTCCCAAGGCAATAGAACATCTCTGCCTCCTGTATCAGCATGTGCTGGAGCAGAAGCAGGTCACGCCGATTCTGGCTGTGAGCGCGCTCATGCTGGATTTCCTGTGTATCCACCCCTTTGCCGACGGAAATGGCCGGGTTTCCCGGTTACTCATGCTGCTTGCGCTGTACCAGCTTGGCTACGAAGTCGGGCGATACATCAGCTTGGAGCGGTTGATCGAAACGACCAAGGAATCCTATTACGCGCGCCTGCATGAAAGCTCTCAAGGCTGGCATGAGAGTCAGCACGACGTGCTTCCGTTTTTCTCGTACACCGTGGATGTGGTCAATATGGCCTACACCGAGTTTGAGCGAAGGGCGGGCCGTGAAAGCGCCGGGCCGGCGGCGAAGGCAGAACTGGTTTCCTATGCGATCAACCACATGATGGGCGAGTTCTCCGTCGAGGATGTGGTCAGGCAGTGTCCGGGAGTGAGTCGCGCGACCATTCGCCTGGTCATGGCCCGGCTGCGGAAAGAGGGTCGGGTTGAAGCCATCGGGCGTGGCCCTGGGGCACTCTGGCATCTGAAAGATGAAAAGAGCTAATGGTTGGCCGAAAAGAGATAAAAGAAGAGCTATTGAAGGATGTGGGGCGGATGAAGGGGATACTACCTCTTAAAAGAGGGGAAGAGAGAGGGTAAGAGCTGAGGTATGGCACGTCAACACGACAGCGAGAAATACGACCTCTCCGACGCTGAGAAGCGCGACCTGATCAAGCTCATCGAGCAGGGCAAGCCGCTGCCGGAGAAGTATCGCTTCCTCCTCTTCGCCGACAAACGCGAGGTCGAACTCGTCTGGAACGGCAAATCCCGCGAAGTCTGCACCGCCATCCTGCCTTTCCAGACGCTCGAACATATCGACGAGCCGCGGAAGGAACAGCGCGATCAGGGGGAACTCGGCTTCGACCTGGGCGGGCGGCAGATCAAGGGCTGGACCAATAAACTCATCTGGGGCGACAACAAGCTGATTCTCTCGTCCCTCAAGGCCGGGGCGCTCCGCCGCCAGATCGAGGACGCCGGCGGCCTCAAGCTCATCTACATCGACCCGCCCTTCGACGTGGGCGCGGACTTCAGCATGGACATCGAGATTGGCGGCGAGACCTTCCACAAGGAGCCGAACCTCCTCGAACAAATCGCCTATCGCGACACCTGGGGACGCGGCGCGGATTCCTTCATCGCCATGATTTACGAACGGCTCATCCTCATGCGCGATTTGATGCACGAGGAGGCGAGCATCTTTGTTCACATCGGGCCAAAACTTGCGCCGCACGCGAGAATGATCTGTGACGAACTTTTTTCTAACAAAAATTTGCTGGGCGAAATTATTTGGCAGAGAACCGATCCGCACAACGACGCAGTGAATAAACTTGGCGTAGTCACCGACAGAATTCTGTGGTTCGGCAAAAGCGACAAATACTATTACGATTCCGACATCGAACGAACTGAACTCTCGGATTCGGCTGAATCTGAATACTCCCTCCTCGAACTGGAAGATGGCGAAGTTGTGAATTATCGCGGCAACGAATCGAAGAAGGGCAAACGGTTCAAACTTGAGAATGCGACTTGGAAGGGTAACAAGAACCGATTCGTTTGGCGAGGCGCTTCGCCATCGTCGAAGCGCGAATGGATTTACGATTTTCAAGGAATGGAAGCGGCATTGGCTCGTGGTGAACTTTATCTTCGCGACCAGAAAGTTGGATCATCACGATGCGTGAAGCGATATTTGGATGACGTGAAAGGGATTCCCCTTCAGGACATTTGGGATGAAGTTGGGCGGATGAAGGGTGGCACGGATTATCCAACACAGAAGCCAGACCGTCTTGTTGAGCGAATTATCAACATTGGCTCAAAAGAAGGCGATTTGGTCGCCGATTTCTTCTGCGGCAGCGGCACGACCGCTGCCGTGGCGGAAAAGCTCGGGCGGAAATGGATCGCCACGGATCTTGGCAAGTTCGGCATTCACACGACGCGCAAACGGCTGATTCAAGTGCAGCGGGAGTTGAAGGCTAACGGCAAACCCTTCCGCGCGTTCGAGGTGCTGAACCTGGGTCGCTATGAACGTCAGGCCTATCTGAATGTCGCCGGGCGGTTGACGGGCAAACAGAAGGAACAGGCGCTCGCTAAGAAGGAGCAGGAGTTCCGCGAGTTGATTCTGAAAGCCTATCGCGCCGAGCCGTTGCCCCATACGGGTTTCTTTCACGGAAAAAACAGCGGGCGGCTGGTGGTCGTCGGCCCGATCAACTTGCCCGTCGGTCGGCTGTTCATCGAGGAAGTCATCACGGAATGCCGCAAGCGCGGCGCCGCTCGCGTGGACGTGCTGGCGTTCGAGTTCGAGATGGGTCTGTTCCCAGCCGTCTTGGATGAGGCGAAGCAGAAGGGCATCGATCTGGCGCCCAAGACGATCCCGCCGGAAGTGTTCGACAAACGCGCTGTCGAGAAGGGCCAGGTGCGGTTCCACGACGTGGCCTATATCGAAGTCACGCCGCGTTTCGACAAGAAGGACAAGCTGACCTTGGCGGTGGAGCTGACGGACTTTTCCGTCTACTACTCGCAGGGTATTGCCGAATCCATCGCCGCCGAACTGAAGGAAGGCAAGAGCGAGGTCGTCTGTGAATCGGGCAAGTTGCTGAAGATCAGCAAAGACAAGCAGGGTGTCGTCACCCGCGACGTGCTGACTAAAAAATGGACCGACTGGGTGGACTACTGGGCGGTGGACTTCAATTACGAAAGCCGGCAGGAAATCATCAAGGTCCCGCGCGGCACCGGCCTCGGAGGGGTGCATGGCTTTTTGCCAGGGCAAGAGCCGGCGCAACGGGACCTTGAGCTGTCTGCCGACGATTTCGAGGAGCGTTGGACCGGCGCCTACATTTTCGAGAACGAATGGCAGAGCTTCCGCACCCGCCAGGACCGTGACCTGGAACTGAAAACCGCCACACACCGCTACGACAAGCCCGGACGCTACATCATCGCCGTCAAAGTCATCGACATCTTCGGCAACGACACCATGACACTGGTGCCGGTGACGGTGGGGTGAAGGATTCAGGGTTGGCGGAGCTTGAGCGCGGCGGCGACGATCGGTTTGGCCCAGTTCGGCGTGGACGCGAGGTCGGACGGGCCGAGAATGCTGCCATGCGCCAAATGCAGCACCGGTTTCAGCTTTGGCGTTCGCCCGGCTGCTGGGTCCGCGTCCCCGCTGTTGTCGTGCATATGCAGGGTGGTGAGGTGGGGGAGCAGCGTGATGAGGTTGAGACGGCTATGTTCGTAGCGCCGATGAATGTCGTGCGCAGGGATGTCGTGCCCGCCTCGGCTGACTCGGGCCTGCACGCGCGCGATGTGCAATTCCGGGCTGGACAGTCCCACGTACCAGACATGCACCTCGATGCCCTGTTCTGCTGCTCGGGCAAGGAGGCTTGTGATGGTATTCCCGCCGAGGGTGGTCTCAAAGGTAAAATCAGGC
>NZ_CZPZ01000015.1 GCF_001458775.1 Candidatus Nitrospira nitrificans | reverse complement strand
GGGAAGATCTGATTAATTCACGTTTCCACTCGGCAATCTGTTTCTGGGGTGATCACCAGGGTGAATTCGGTGGGCATCCGCTGGCTCGGAAGCCTTTTTATCGGGCGCACCCACCGTCCGATGGCCCGCTGTCCGCCTCCGGACACACGTCTTCTACGTCCCCGCCATGAGCCGCCGTCGCGCTACGTACAGATTCGCCAACCCGCAGCTGATATGCAGCCAATGGGTATTCTTCGCCAACCCGCGATAGCGGACTTTGGCCCAGCCGAAGATGCGCTTGATCACCAAGAACGTATGCTCCACTTTGGCCCGCACTTTCGATTTCGTCCGGTTCCTGGCCCGCTCCTCCTCACTCAGCGGTCGATAGCGGTATGCTTTCGCCTGGATGAAACTCTTGGCCTTAGGCGCATGCTGCCGGATCACCTCGCGTTGCCCACTGTAGGCGGCATCGCCCCACACCCGAGTCTCCTGGCCATGCAGCAACTCCGGTAACATCTGACTGTCATGCACATTGGCAGCGGTCGCCGCGACCGAATGAATCAGTTTCGTCTGGCTGTCCACGCCGATATGGGCCTTCATACCGAAATACCACTGATTGCCCTTCTTGGTCTGATGCATCTCGGGATCCCGCTCCTTTGTCCGGTTCTTCGTCGAACTGGGCGCACTGATGATGGTCGCATCGACGATGGTGCCGCGGCTCACCTGGAGCCCTTGCTTCGTCAGATACGCACCGATCTGTGCAAAGAGCTGCTCACCCAACTGGTGGGCTTCCAGGAGGTGGCGAAACTTGCAGATCGTCGTCTCATCGGGTACGGGCTCACGGCCCAGATCAATCCCGACGAACTGTCGCATGGCCCGTGAGTCATACAGCGCTTCTTCCACAGCTGGGTCCGACAGGTTAAACCACTGTTGCAGGCAATGGAGGCGCAGCATGCGTTCGATCCCGACCGGTGGACGCCCCGGCCCATCGGCCTTGGGATAAACCGGCTCGATCACGGCCACTAATTCCGCCCATGGCACCACGCGATTCATCTCGTCGAGGAACTGCTCACGGCGGGTGGGCTTGCGATATTGCTCAAACGTGACCTCGGCAAACGTCGATTGCTGCATAGATGCGCCTCCTCATCAGGACTGCGTGTCCTTTAGCACATCCCGCGGGAAGAATAAATCAGACCTTCCCTAGATCGCGCCTGCGCTTCCGACAGGCTATGCCGGGTAATGATCGGAGCCACAGTCTGGAGGGTTGGAGCAACAGCAGTGGGCACGCTTCCCAAAACAAGACTGAGACACTCATACAAGAGAGACTGCCGGATCGGTTTCGTCAGATAGGCGGCGATTCCGGCGCTTTGAGCCGCTTTGGCATCGCCGCGCTGACCGACCGATGTCAGAAGCACCAGGCGAGTCGCGCTGATCGTCGGTTCGGCTTTAATGCGACGGGCCAATTCCAGGCCGTCCATGCCCGGCATTTGCATATCCAAAATGGCCAAGTCGAAAAGCGATTGGCGACCAGCCGCGCTGCGCAAACGCTCCAACGCTTGATATCCGTCTTCCGCGCTTTCGCACATGACACCTTGTCCTCGTAGACTCTGCTCAAGCACTCGCCGGTTTGTGGCGTGGTCGTCCACGATCAAAACATGGCGGCCTTGGAGCGCCACCGGAATCGTCACGATCGGTTGAGTGTTTTCCGGTTGGAGTGGAAACCGCATCGTGAGCCAAAAGACACTGCCTTCTCCGACCTTGCTGGTCAGACCGATCCGCCCTCCCATTATCTCTACGAGCTGTTTACAGATGGCAAGCCCAAGGCCTGTTCCTCCGTATTTCCTGGTCATGGAGCCGTCGGCTTGAGTAAACGGCTGAAACAGCTTCGCTTGTTGCTCCGGCGCGATTCCGATTCCGGTGTCTGACACCTCGAATCGCAGCGTCCGACAAGCTGCATTCACCTCTGCCGTCTCCGCGTCAGGTTCCTCCTCCATGCTGACGGTGACCACGACCTCGCCCTGATTCGTAAATTTGATGGCATTGCCGATCAAATTCACCAAGATTTGCCGCAGACGGCCAGGGTCTCCCTGAAGGGCCGTCGGCACGCCTGCCTGCACGAGACAGGTCAGTTCCAGCCCTTTGGCATAGGCCCGCTCGCCGAACAGACCGATGGCCTCCTCCACCGTCGCATGGAGATCGAAGTTGAGATCTTCTAAGTCGAGCTTTCCCGTCTCAATTTTGGAGAAGTCAAGAATGTCATTGATGATGCCCAACAAGTGTTCCCCGGACAGCCGAACCGTCTCGGCATATTCACGCTGCTCCGGGTTCAGAGGGGTGTCGAGCAACAGCCCTGTCATCCCGATGACACCGTTCATCGGGGTCCGAATCTCGTGGCTCATCGTGGCGAGAAACTCGGCCTTGATCTTCACAGCCTCAAGCGCCTTATCTCGGGCCTCCTCGAGCTCCCGGTTTTTCTGTTCCAGGTCCTGTGAGGCTTTGGCCAGTTTGGCCTCCGAAAGCTTGCGGGCGGTGATATCCTCCATGATGCCGCGCAATTTCGTGACCCGTCCATTCTCCAGGAGCACGGCTACAAGGTCTCGAATCCAGACGGTGCGGCCGTCGGCGGCCAGCATGCGGTATTCGAAGGTGTGCCCACGATGTTTGCGGGTCTCCTCAAGACAGTACTGCGGCGCCCAGTTCCGATCCTCGGGATGGATATGGTCCACCCAGAAGGTCGGCGAGGAGAGCCATTGTTCGACCGGATACCCGAGGATGGCCTCGGCTTGTTTGCTGATGAAGGTAAACTGCATCGTCGAGGCGTCGGCTTCCCACACCATGCCGTTGATCGATTCGATCAGGTCTTTGTAACGGTGCATAATGTGTTCGAGGGCTTCCTTCGCCCGCTTGCGTTCGGTGATGTCGCGCACGAAGGCGCAGTGGAATTCCTGTCCTTCATAGGCAAGAAAACTGACTCGAATGTCGATCGGGACGAGCCTCCCATCCTTGGTGCGATGGTTGGTTTCGAGCGACATCGTCTTGTTTCGACGCGTCTCATCCCAGAAGTCCGGCCACATGGAAGCGGGAAAGTCCGGATTGAGATCGTGGACCGTCATGCCGAGGAGTTCTTCTCTTGAGTAGCCCACCATGAGGCTCGCGGCCCTATTCGCGTAGAGGATCTTGGCTCGAGGATCAATCCAGTAAATGGCATCGACCGCCTGTTCCATGGCGAACTGGGTTTGACGCAACCGCCCCTCTGCCTGCTCATGCGCGCAGAATCGGCTGAGTTGGTCGGCCACGGCTTGGAACGTCGCGAGCTGCGATCGATCCGTGGGCATGATCTCATGATGGAAAAATTCCAGCACCGCGTAGATACGACCGGCCGTTCTGACGGGAAAGGCCGCCGCCGCATGGAACCCCGCCTGCTCGGCTAAAGCCGCTCGAGGGAAATTCCGGTCATGGGTCACATCTGCAATCCATTCTGGTTTTGTACTCGCCCAGACCCGACCTGGTAGCCCAACCCCCATGGCAAACGTCATCTCGCGGCTCGCAATGCCATACTCGTTCCTTACGATACGGGGCGCAGCCCAAATTGAGCGGCAGCGAAGTCGTTGAGCCGATTCATCCACGACCCAGAGTAAGCCTTCCTCCCACCCCAATGTCTCGCAAACCGGTTTGAGAATCGCGGAAATGGCGGTATCCAATCCGGATACACCGGTTAAGACATCGGCAACTTCGTGCTGGAGCGTCAGCCGCCGTTCGAGTTGCTTTTGCTCGGTGATATCCGTATGGGTGCCGAGGATGCGGAGGGGGACGCCATCCTGAGTCCGCAAAAAGATCTTCCCTCGCGCGGCAATCCACTTGTATGACCCATCCTTGCAGCGCATCCGATATTCAGTGGCGCACATGGGACTCTCGCCCTGGACCAGTCGCTGAATAGCGGCCTGGGCTTTCGAGCGATCGTCCGAATGGATCAGAGCACACCATTCGTCGAAGCGGTCTCCGACATCACCCTGTGTATATCCGAACAGATCCCTCCACCCCTTTGAGAAGACGATCCTGTTCGTGGCGACATCCCAATCCCATAGTCCGATACTGTTGCCTTCCAAGGCGAACGCCCAGTACTCGTCGTTGATCGGTAACATCCGCGTAGCGGCTTGGCCCCCATTCCAATCAGTCACGGGGACACCGCATCGGAGGGAAAATGCGCACGTTGAATGGGGATAGGTTCTTTCCGGGAAGGGCGGGACAAGCGGGAACGGTATCGATTCCTGAACGAACCTGCGTCCATGCGTCGCTCCGTGGATCACCTGCCCGGGCGATGCTGAGCCATGTCCGGCTCACACCAACCGGCAGAGACCTGAGCTGCATACCGCCGGCCACGGATGCCATCGCCTGTCATGGAAGACTCGATGGTGCTCTTCTCTGCGCACCATTCATATCGGCAAGATCACGAAACAGCTTGAATGGATTGGAGCCAGACTTTTCTATCTTTTCCCTTACGCTCCGACATATTCTGATGCCTTTCGACCCTAACCGATGGAAGGCGGATAAGTTAAGAGTCAACGTGGACGACGTGGGGTTAGACGGTGGGGGGACCCGCTGATGCGGCCCCCCCACTCAACTTTACCGTATGGTTAAGGATAGTTAAGGAAGTACCGAGACGTACTCTCTTAGCGGGTGAGCTTGCGGTACCGAATCCGGTGAGGCTGATCGGCGTCTTTGCCCAAACGCCTCTTCCGATCCGCTTCGTAGTCGCTATAATTTCCTTCAAACCAGACCACCTTGCTGTCGCCTTCAAAGGCGAGGATGTGGGTGGCGAGCCGGTCGAGGAACCAGCGATCGTGGCTGCTGATGACGGCGCAGCCGGCGAAATTCTCCAGCCCTTCCTCAAGAGCCCGCAGAGTATTCACGTCCAGATCGTTCGTCGGCTCGTCGAGAATGATCAGATTCGCGCCCTCTTTCAGCATGCGCGCGAGATGCACCCGATTGCGTTCCCCGCCTGAGAGGTCCTTCACCTTCTTCTGCTGATCCGTCCCGGCGAAGTTGAAGCGGGCGCAGTAGCCTCGGGCATTGACCTCCGCCTTTCCCAGCTTGATCGTATCCTGTCCGTCAGAAATCACGTCATACACGGACTTGGTGGGGTCGAGGCTCCGGTCCTGATCGACATAGCCGAGCTTGACGGTCTCGCCGACCCTAATCGTTCCCGCATCCGGCTTTTCCTTGCCGATGATCATCTTGAACATCGTCGTCTTCCCGGCGCCGTTCGGCCCGACCACCCCCACGATGCCACCTTTCGGCAGGTTGAAATTCACATGCTCATAGAGCACGTTGTCGCCGAAGGCTTTGCTGATCTCGTTGGCTTCGATGACGACATCCCCGAGCCGCGGTCCCGGCGGAATATAAATCTCCAGATCATCCGCCACTTGGTCCTGCTTCTGATTGACCAGTTCCTCATAGCGGTTCAACCGCGCCTTCCCCTTCGATTGCCGGGCCTTCGGCGACATCCGAATCCATTCCAGCTCATGTTCCAGCGTCTTCTTCCGTTTCGACTCCGCCTTTTCCTCTTTTTCCAGCCTGTCTTTCTTTTGCTCCAACCAGGAGCTGTAATTGCCTTGGAACGGAATTCCGTGCCCCCGGTCCAGTTCCAAAATCCATCCGGCCACGTTGTCGAGAAAGTACCGGTCGTGGGTCACGGCAATGACGGTGCCCTTGTACTGTTGGAGATGCTGTTCAAGCCACTGGACCGACTCGGCATCCAGATGGTTCGTCGGCTCATCGAGCAACAGAATGTCCGGCTCTTGGATCATCAGGCGACAGAGCGCCACCCGGCGTTTCTCTCCTCCCGACAGTGTCCCGACCTTCTGATCGGCAGGAGGGCAACGCAATGCATCCATGGCAAGGTCAAGCTGGCTTTCCAGCTCCCACCCATTGGCGGCTTCGATCTTCTCTTGCAGCTGCGCCTGCTTGTCGAGCAGCTTCTCCATCTCATCGGGGCCGACTTCACCGATCTTATTGCTGACGGCCTCATATTCGTGCATCAGGGCGACCAGTTCGGCCTTGCCCTCTTCGACCACTTCCTTGACCGTCTTGTTCGGGTCCAGCTGCGGTTCCTGTTCCAGCAGACCGACGCTGTAGCCCTTGGATCTCATAATCTCGCCCGTGTAGTTCGGATCGACGCCTGCAATGATCTTGAGCAACGAGCTCTTGCCGGAACCGTTCAGACCCAAGACCCCGATCTTCGCGCCATAGTAGAAGCCGAGATAGATCTCTCGCAGTACCTGCCGCTTCGGCGGATAGACCTTCCCGACATTGACGAGTGAAAAAATAACCTGCTTATCGTTCGTTGCCATACGCTCCCCTATCTCGCTAATGACCTACAGGCGCGCTGAACGGCACACTCTCCGCCAGAAATGATGCCCGAGTCGCCTACAGCGAATGCAGGACGTGGAGTCCGGCGTTCACCTGAGCGGCCAAGCCGGCCAAGCCCGCTCTGACTTCTGACTCATTACGAACAGGATCGGTAAATGCCACGCGCCCGCCCTGCATCCGGCCGGGAGTGGTAAACCGAAGATGAAATCCCAACCGATCCAGCGCGGTCACCGTGGCCTGCTGCGCGTCCACATCGCCTAACGCGCGAGCCAGCAGCAATAACGTCTCCGCTTGCTCGCTATTGAGCTCGCGGATCAGATTCGAGGCTTCGTCAGCAAGCGGGTCCACGGATGCCGCTATATAGTCAGCCCTTGTCACCCAGCCCATCGACCCGAACCCTCCGACAAAGTACATCTCCGCGAGAGCCATGCGGAAGAAACCGAAATCTTGGTAGTCCACCCAGTAGGACGCGTTGGCATGGCGATCCAGGTAGCACGCGCGAACCTCGGCGTACTCCTCTTTCGGCACCTTGGTCACGGAACCCATCAACGTGACCCTGGCCGCTCCAAGGGGATCGATCCTGCTTTCAGGCGGAGCCACCAGCAAGCTGGCGCGTGGATCGCCCAGGAGGTTTTGCGTATGCATCGCCATCGTGCTGAGGAGAAAGACCGGTTGTCCCTGGGCATCCAATCCATAGGGCATCACCGATCCAAAAGGCCAGCCTGGCTGCTTGCGCGAGAGTGTCGAGAGACTGCCGGTCTGTTGCAAGTACACCAGTGTCTTCGCCCGCTCGGCATGGGATGGTTCTGGAACATCAGGACCGTCTGAATCCGGCCCGCTGTTATGTTGTCGTGATGAAGACATGAAATGATCGTGTGCCGACACTCAATGAATTATGTGACACATTACCCTGGATCTGTCGGACATTTCCACTGAGAGCGGTCGGAGCAGGGAATTATGTGCAGCCTATTCGATTTGATTGACCGAGTGAGGAACTGGAATCCATCCTGCAGCGCAAAGTCGATGTCCTCACGGATGAAGGCCTCAGCCCTATCTGAAAGAACGCATCCAGGCCGAAGCCGCCCCACTATGAAGGACGATTGCATCTACCTCTTCCACATTCGGGACGCCATTCAGCATATTCTCACCTACACTGAAGCCGGCCGGGGATAGCTTCTGTGCCGACCGTAAGATCCAGGATGCAGTTGTGCGTAATCTGGAAATTATCGGCGAAGCGACAAACACCTGTCCCAGGCACTCAAAGACGCTCATCCAGACATTTCGTGGAAGCCCATCGCCGGGATGCGGGACAAACTCATCCACGACTATTTCGGCATTAATCTGCAACTGGTCTGGGATGTGGTCGAGCGAGACTTACCGATGTTGGAGATCAGGATCGCACAACTTCTCACGTCCCTTGAGAAAAAGCCATCACCATAATCTAGGATCTGTCAGATCCCCAGCTCTTCCGACAGCCGCACCTCGGACTCGTCGACGATCTCTTCCAGGCAGGTGAAGCAGGGGAAGGGAAAGCGATCGACGGGGATGGCACAGACTTCACCGACCGGTGATTCTTCCAGCGCCGGTCCGCCGCATTCTTTGTGAATCAACACCAGCATCTAACTTCTTTCATCACCACTCCGGGAAAGAGCTCTGTAGTGCTCATTGCATTGCTTTGTGAAGAATGTCGGCATAGAATTTGACCTGTGGATGGCAGAATCGAGCGGAGCACTCAGCAATGCCGACGATCAGTACGTTCTATGGGATTCTGATTAAAATGTTCTTCAATGACCATGCGCCTCCTCATTTCCATGCCGAGTATGCAGAGTTCACAGCTACCGTAGACATTCGGCAGTTGCGTGTCTTGGAAGGCGAGCTGCCTCGTCGAGCGCTAGAGCTTGTGCTCGACTGGGCCGAATTGCACCAGCAAGAATTGCTCGATGATTGGAGTCTCTGCCGGACAAAGGAATCTCCAAAACCCATCGCGCCATTGCTATAGGGGGATCCCGCCATGTACTGGGATGTGGTGGATGTGAAGCCATTGGAAAATCTAGGACTCTTTGTGCAATTCGCTGATGGGCTATCCGGCGAGGTCCGCTTTACGCTCGAACATCTCACCGGCGTATTCGAACCCCTGAAAAATCCGACTTTCTTCAAACAGGTGTTCCTTGATCATGGTGCGATCGCATGGCCTGGGCACATCGATTTAGCGCCGGATGCGATGTACCGGGAGATCAAGGAAAAGGGTGTAGCACTCCTCACCTGAGCATTCAGATGCACTCCGCCTTGGCATGTAATCAGTGCAGGGTGACCATCGCCACTATGATGCGAAGGAACGTGCCTACGAGTTCTCAGGCCCGGATACGCTGATTGGTGATTTTCAGACGATATTGCGAGGCGGAAACCATGAAAACCGTCCTACTTGATGTTCGCTCACCATCCGATGCAATGGCAGACTTCCCACAGGCTCTGGCAGGTGTTCACGGCCAAGCGTTGGGAATTGCTCAAGGCATTATGCTGAGCCGAGCCGATGTCGATTCGTGAGGCGGCTCGTCGAGTGCACCGGGATGTGAAGACCGTACATGGTGATATCACAGCTCTCCTCTCGGCCGAGCTGCTTATCCCTGCACAAAGAGGTGGGGTCGAGTTCCCATTTGATGCCGTGAAAGTTGAGTTTTTACTGCAGGCGGCCTGACATACCGTGCCTGAAGTGTGGCTAGATCCCCAGCTCTTCCGACAGCCGCACCTCGGACTCGTCGACGATCTCTTCCAGGCAGGTGAAGCAGGGGAAGGGAAAGCGATCGACGGGGATGGCACAGACTTCACCGACCGGTGATTCTTCCAGCGCCGGTCCGCCGCATTCTTTGTGAATCAACACCAGCATCAGGCTCGCCTCCCGACCAATCGGCGAAAGAGCTCCAGGTGTTCGGGACTACTCAACCGATGGTCGCCCGGAATCAGTCTGAGATCAAGTGGAAAACCGGCATCGCGACGAAGGAGTTCTTGGGTGAACCGCCGGCTTCCATCCGGCGAAATGACAATATCTTGCTCCCCGTGGAGAATGGTCGTCTTTACGGGACGCAGATGCTCGAACGTCTTGGCCCAATACAGTTCGCTCTCCTCCACCCACTTCCAGGACAATGGCCACTTCCCATGCACCGGGTCGTCGTCCCACGGCATCCATCCGGCAGTATGCCAGTCATGGAGCCGGACCTGGGAAATGGTCTTGGCCCGCTCGCCCATCATATTGAACGCCGGCGCGATCAAAATCAGTTCTTCTACGGCTGAGAATTCCTGCGCGACCAGCCATGCGATCCAACTGCCGAGCGAATTGCCCACAATGGTGACGGGTGGCCCGGCCTCGATCGACCGCAACACCGTTCGCGCATCGGCAATCCAATCGGAGAGCGTGTAGTCCGTGAACTGGCCCTCCGATTCTCCGAACCCACGCACATCGTAACAACAAAACCCCCACCCTTCCTCCTGGCACCATTGCGCCAACGCCTTGCTCTTGTTGCCCCAGCGCTTGGATAAGAAGCCCGTGATGAAGAGGATCTGGCGGTCGATCCCATGGGCTCGATCGCCCTTGATGCGTTTGCCGTCCGCGCCGATGAGTTCAAGTGGTTGCATGATCAGGCCGCGAGAACGTTCGTGATAAACGAGCTTAACCGCCGAAGCACTGCCTCCGGAATCTCATGTCCGCCTCGAAAACTGTGCCACTCTACGGCAAGGCCCGATTGAGTCAGCGCGTCGCGGAGCCGTTCTGCCCCGATAGAGGGAAGGATCTCGTCCTGGGTGCCATGACTTTGAAAAACCGGCAGCCTTCTTCGTTGAGCCATACGCGGCCCCCAGACCGCCTGAGCCAGCAAGTTGCCGGAGAGCTGCACCAACCCCGCGAATGGATAGTCGGTCTGCAAGATGGCATCACACGTAAGCATCGCTCCCTGTGAAAACCCGCCGATGACCGTCTTCTTGTAATCGATCGGGAACTGCCGCGGAAGTCCCTTGAGAAATCCCAGCATACGTTCTCGTGCCAGGGCCAAGCCCTGCGGAACTTCGATCGATAAATCACGAATGCGACCGGCCTCACGATCGGCTTGGATGCGGGCGAAGTCGATGATCCACCAGGCGCGCGAATCGCCGAGCCCCATATTGAGCGAGAGCGGCGCTTCCGGGAAGAGCCAGCGGGTCCCGGTGGGAACGTGGATCACATCCGCGAGGGGGACCAGATCGTCCCCCGGCGCGCCGAATCCGTGGAGCAGCAGAATGACCGGACCGTCACCGCCTCCCTGCCCGTCTATGCCGCCGGCGAGCCTGACCTTCAATCCACCTACTGACATTTCACGCATGCAGCCCCCTAACGGAGATACAGATATTGAAGCAACGCCACCAAACCGTACAGGGACGATTCGACGACCGGCTGTTGATAGAGCGGGACAAAGGCGCCCTGTTCGTTGTCTTCTACCTCGCCGATGACATGCTGAATCTGTTTCACTCGCACGTCGTGATCCTTCCCGATGCCCAAGGTCCTGACGATTTGCCGGTTGAGCCCGGCCAGCATCGCCGCTTTGGCCCGGCTTGCCGATTGATAGAGGAGGAAGGCGCCGAGAAGCGCCACCAACACATTCACCGACCAAGAGAGCAAAAGCAGCAGCGGATAATTCCAGATGTCGAAATACTCGTTGCGCGCCGCGATCATGATCAAGAGCGCGATGAACGGATACCGGATCAGCCGATTGACCACCTCCGTCCGCTGCGCGATGAGGTCGACCACGGCGAGATACTGAAATTTCTCGAACTCTGTTTTCTGCGCGTCTCCCACTCCGTAGTTGCGCAGATATTCGTCCTGGATGTGGTCGGACCACCCTCCGGTCGAGTTGATGACCCATCCGATCCACCGGCGGCAGAGCATCACCGCGTCAAATACCGCCAGATTCAGCAGCACCACGATGCCGACGCTGGCGAGCGTCATGACCGAGTCCACATTGCAACTCAGGAACCCACGGCAGGGATGGATATATTCCTCGTCCAGCACAAAATAGCCGATGGCCCACATCGCTCCCGCGTAGATGAGGAACAACAGAAACGTGCGAGCGATCCCCTGGCTCAGCCGACCGGCTTCTCGATACCGGGCCCAGGCCTGGTCCACCTTCATCGAGGCGATGGTGGCGATGGGATGGTAGACCCGCTGAAGATTCGTCCAGACGGTCCGAGGAGAGAAGCGGTACCGTCCCGATGTCGCGATGAACTGAAACTTCTCGCCGATCTGTTCACCGTTTTTCTGAAGATCGCGGGCACCTTTCACAAATAATAAGACGGACAGGACCACCACGAAGAGCCGCAACAGCTCGCTCGGCCAGATGCTGACGCCGGCCGTCCACGAGAACGGCTCCCCTTCGTCATGCCCAGCCAGCAAGGCATCGGCCCCTCCGGCCGACACAAAGACCGCGAACAACGCCACAAGAGTCACTGCCGCGGTGCTCAGCGCGCGCGGAGACCGCACGATGCCCGACCAGAGGCGTTGGTTGCTCCAGGCCACCACCACCACGAGGACAAATCCCACCGCGGTCGCGGCGGCCACGGCGGCATTGTCAAATCCGACGCCTTGTTTCAGCTGGCCGTATCCATCCGTATGGGCCAGATCGGCGCGCAAAGGGTGAATGGTGCGCACCCCTTCTTGCTTCACGATGCTCACGTCCACCGCTCCACTCCGGCCTACCTCGAATAGTCTGCTATGAGATCCCGCATCGTAGAGACGGTCGTCGGGTGTCAATGCCGCATGGTAGGTGGCCATGCAGGGACCGCCCGAAGCTCCCACTGGCTCGTCACGGCGGCACATGACATGGCCGACCGCCTGCAGCGTGGCGAAATAGGTGGAGGTCTGATAGCTGCTGCGGAAGGGCGGGACATCTCGCTGCAGACCGCCATCCAACTGCAACCCGAAGGGAGAGGCGATGACCATGTTGCGTGTCCACTTATACTCGCTCGGGTGCAGATGCCGGGCATCAAGGCCGACCGTAAAGAAAATGGCGTGAGGAAACGCGGGACGAAGCGCTTTGATGATCAGCAAGGAATCATAGGGGTCCGTTCCGAAGATGCCGATGGCTCGAGCCCCCTCCCCCTCGTCATGGATTCGATCCACCAAGGCCCGTACATAATCGATCTGGCTCGTCCCTTCCGGACGATCCCTCTGGCTCTCCTTGCCATTATCGGCCCGAGCGGCCTTCCCTCTGTCCTCCCCCGGGACTTCCCCATCAAGACCGCTCAGATAGCTATACCGATGGACGTTGAGGGTCAGTGATTCATAGTCGGCCTGTCGTTGAATCTGGAGGTCGACGGCCTGCGGAATCGTGGAACACCAACTCTTGATCTCCACCGGCACCTTGATACGTTCCAGGTCCCTCTCAGGCAACATCGCGACTTTCGCGCAGGCGGCGGCCCGAAATTCAATGGGAAGGGCTCGCCCATAGAACGAATCCCATTCCCCGATCAAGATTACGGCGTCCCACCCAAGCCGCACCTGCCGACGCTCCAACTCCTCGACTAACGCGTCGAACAATTGATCGTCGGACCCGATATCATAGGTCAACCGGATATTCGCATCCGACAGCCGTCGAGCGAATTCCTGCTCGCAGGAGGCATACGTGGCACAGGCCGCGCCTTTCCCACCACCTGTTTTGAGGCCGTAGGCCAGAAGCCCTTTCATCGCGCTGCTCCATGGGGAGTACAGCTCGATCCAGCCGTCGGCATTCGGCCAGACCCCGATTCCTTCGTGGGGCTCGGCATACGACTCACCCGCCTCGGCCAGCAGCGCCCGAAAGGCCGAAGAGGTACGAGGTCCCAGGATCTTGAAGGTGACGGCCTGTTGCAGGTTCGGATTCAACCGAACGAGCCTGCGTGAATCCTCCGTGAGGAGGCACTCGCTTTTCTTCGCGGTTTCTCGGCAGACGAGCGCTTGCGAGAACGATGTCAGACTCGCGAAAAATCCCCGGCTCAGCGTTTCGTCCGAAAACCAGACCACCAGCACGTCCTGAGCACGCGCCCCTTCCTCGCCGCACACCCTCGTCTTCCGGAGTCGGTACCATTCGTACGGCAAGGCTGAAAGAGAACCTTGGTCCCACTCGACAAACGACAGTTGGCCCTCCTGTTCCGGCACATAACAGGCCACTCCGAGGGCCGTTCCGACGGCATAGCGATCACGAACCCGCGACTCGGCACTTTCGACATAGGGTCCTCCACTGGTCGTCACCACCAAGACTGTCACGTGATGACCATCCTTGACCCGGTCCGCGATCGCTTGGCGGAGTGATCGAAGCCGCTGGGTGAGCGGTGGAAGAGGAGTGGCGGCAGGTCGGTTCGTTTTGACTTCCCGGAGGCCCCGCTGAACCGCCGCGACGGGGTCTTCCCATAAACGGGCACGCACTGTTTGCTCCTCGACGGTTGCTCTCATGTCCAGTCCCGTCCCGACTGGTCGAGAGCTGCGCAGCGGCTCTTTCACCAGCAGGACGCCGGCCAACCCCAGCACGAGCGTGAGGGCGCCGGCCACCGCTATCTTGGAATCGCTTTGTTTTTTCGCCATCTCGCTTCTTAGAGAGGTGATGCGTCAAAGAGCCATGCATGCAGCTGCCGCGCGCGCCACTCTACAACAGACCGCTCTGAGAGTGAAGCCGAGGTCCCTCACAACGCAATTGCAAAGGTCACGGCCGACTAAGATGAGCAGCTTACGGACAGGTGCTTGCCCCAGTTCGGAGGAGGCAGCGCATAGGCCTCCATACCCGGCTGGTCGTTGAAAGGATCTTGCAGAAGAGTGAAGAGGCGGGCGATCTCGGAGAAGTCCTTGTGTTGCGCCTTCTCAATCGCCGTTTGAGCAAGATAATTCCGGAGCACATACTTGGGATTCACGCGATTCATCCGGTCCCGCCGGTCGCCGTCACGGCTATGCTCGTTCCGCAGTCGATCTCGGTAACGCGCCGCCCACTCATCGAACCGGTTTGGGGTGAGGAAGTGTTCTCGCAGCCTGTCGTTCGGGGCATTCTCCGCCGATGACACGGTGGCCAATTCCCGGAATACGATCGTGTAATCCGCATGGCTGCCCTGGAGGAGCCCCAGGAAGTCGCGGATGAGTTCGTCGTCTTCCGCCTGCGCCTCGACCAATCCGAATTTCGCCCGCATGCGCATCTGATATTCGGACTCAAACAGGGGTTGATAGGTATCCAGACCGGCTTTCAACGCCTCTTTTTCCGCCAACGGCAACAAGGCTTGCGCCAAGCAGCTCAGATTCCAGAGCCCGATGTAGGGCTGCTGGTTGAAGGCATAGCGGCCATTGTGGTCGGAGTGATTACAGATAAAGCCGGCGTCGTAATCGTCCATGAAGCCGTACGGCCCATAGTCCAGCGTCAGACCGAGGATCGACATATTGTCGGTGTTCATGACCCCATGCGCCCAACCGACCGCCTGCCATTGAGCGATCAACCGTGCGGTGCGCTCGACGACCTCGGTGAAGCACCGGGCGTATTTGTCGTCATCATCACGAAGACGCGGGAAATGGTGCTCGATCACGTAATCGGCCAGCGTCTGTAGATGTTCATGCTGCTTTCGGTAATAGAAGACTTCAAACATGCCGAAGCGGACATGTGAAGGCGCCATCCGGACCACCGTCGCGCCGGTTTCGATCTGCTCGCGGTAGACCTTGTCGTCGCTGCCCACCAGGCACAAGGCCCGCGTGGTCGGGATACCGAGTCCCTGCATCGCCGCGCAACAAAGATACTCGCGGATCGTCGAGCGCAGCACCGCCCGGCCGTCTCCGTCCCGCGAAAACGGCGTCATCCCCGCACCTTTGAGGTGCAGGTCCCACCGCTCTCCTCGTTCGTTCTTGACTTCCCCGAGGAGAATCGCTCGTCCGTCGCCAAGCTGCGGCACATAGACCCCGAACTGATGGCCGGAGTACAGCATGGCCAGCGGCTCCATGCCCGGCGCCAACGCGCTCCCGCCGAAGAGCGCCGTGAATTCCGGCCGGATAAATTGTTCCGGATCGAGATCGATCAGCTCGGCCGCGGCCGGGTCGGCATGAACCAGATAGGGAGGGGCGGTAAATGGAGTCGGACTCAATCGCGCGTAGAAGGCTGAGGGAAGACGGGCGTAGGTGTTGTCGAAAGCGAGCGTTTCCAGTGTGCGCCGAGTCATGGAAGACGATATCCTATCGGCCACCGTTTTGCAGTTCCCGATCCAACGTAAACACGAAGACCCGTTCTCCGAGCTGCACATCGATATCGGTGAAGAGACCGAGAATCTTGGCTCCGGTGATCTCGCCGACTTGCTCACAGAGCTTGTCACGACCCTGCGCGATCAAGTTTTGCCGCAGGCGTTTCACCATCTCGACACCTTCCGAGGTTTTCGCGAGCTGGCGTTCAGCGGGTGTCAGCACGCCTTTGAGCCGAACGACAACGAGATCCCGAGCCACGAGCGCACGGACTTCATCAGGGCCTCGCCCCAAGAACTCTTGTTCGAACTTGATAATGGCATTGCGAATTGAATTTTCCATGACTCACCTTCACTATCATCCTCTAGGATCGCATGACAAGTAAGGATACGTGTCGCGCTGGGCCTTTTGTCTTAATCAATCCATAATCATGGGCCTTTCGGGCCAAGAATCTCCGGTTGAGAGACCTGTCTTCCTATTCGTCCTTGACGCTGCTCGTTCATCCATATTATGCAAGAACTGTTTTGAACACACGGCGATGCTGCCGGTCCTGGTACTGTAACATGGTTACGGATCGGTGGGACCCCGAGTGTTCCATGTCATGGATCGTAGGGTGACCGGCAGTTCATGCGAGAGGCCGGTCGCAGTACAAGCCAACTGAGCTGCATCGACAGGTGTCGAGCATACCGGTTGGCTTTTGTGTTTTTCGAGGTAATGATGTCCGCGGTGTTGCTGGTACACCTGCTTCCATTGATCGCCGCCCTTATCGTGGGCGTCGGTAGCGACGTCACGCGCCACACTCGCGCAAAAATTGCCGCCTGGCCGATCGGTGTGGCCTTCTGTGGCGCCATCGCCACGCTGTACGCCGTGGCCACGGAAGGCCCGATTACGCTTCGACTCTACGATCCGGTGGCTTCCACCGTATTGGCCGTTCCGATCGGCCTGTATATTGATCGGCTGAGCGCGGTCATGATGGTCTTGATCTCCGGCATCGGCACGATCATCTACACGTACTCCGTCGAATATATGTACCAAGACTTGCACGAGCGCCGGTATCTTGCCTTGATCGGGTTGACCGTGTTTGTCCTCCTGTGCCTGGTGTCCAGCGCGAACTTGCTGATGCTGTTCGTGCTGTGGCAGTTGCTGAGTTACCTCCTCTACCTCCTCGTCCACAATCATAGCCACCAAGAAACACTGAAAAGCGCGTTTCGCACCTTCACGCTCTTGCGGGTCGGTGATGTCGCCTTCTTGGGTGGGACCGTGCTGGCTTACTCGCTGTACGGCACATTGGAATTTCCTGATCTGTTTGCCGCCGCCGCGCAATCGACGGCGACCGTCTCCCTGATCCCCGGTGTCGAATTCAACGGCGCGACAGCGGTCACTCTCCTGCTCCTTGTCGGCGGAATGAGTAAATCAGCCCAATTTCCGTTTTACGGCTGGCTTCCCCGGTATCTCTATGCCCCCACATCCGTGACCGCCTTACTGCACGCGGGCATTATCAATGCCGCGGGCTTTCTCATCAACCGCCTGGCCCCGCTCTTCGGGATGAGCTCGACCACTTTGCACGTCGCTCTCGTGATCGGCACGCTGACGGCCATCCTCGGCGCGACCATGATGCTGGTGCAAAACGACATCAAGAACATGCTCGGCTTTTCGACGATCGGTCAAATGGGCTACATGGTGATGGAATGCGGTCTCGGGGCGTTTTCGCTCGCGGTCTTTCACTTGATCGCGCACGGTCTGTTCAAGGCCACGGTGTTCTTGTACAGCGGAAATGTCATCCACAAGGCGAGACAGGAACCCGTCTTCCCCTATCGAGGACAAGAGGCGGAGGAAGAAAGCTATTCACCCCTGACGTGGATGACGGGGGTTCTCACGACCTTGCTGATCCCCTTGCTCATCTTGCTGGCGACTCACGGCGTGTTACGGATTCCCCTGCTGGAGTCCCAGGGTACCGTCATCTTTCTCTTTTTCATCTGGATCACCTCGTCGCAAGCGATCTTGACGCTGACCCGGTTGCGGGCCGTCGCGTCCTGGAAGGTGTCCGCGGCGATGTTGCTGACGCTTTTGTTCATCGTATTCGTGTATTTGTTTGCCGTCGAATCGTTCACGGCATTCCTGTACCCTAACCCGGAGGAAGTGACCTCGTACTTCAAGGCCGGTGATCTTCCGGACTGGCTCTTTGACCTTCTTCTCGTGGTGTCGACGCTGGTGACGATCGTAGGCTGGATCTATGTGTACATGCGGGCCCATGGCCGGACCCTGTGGACGCCATCGTGGATCACCAGCGTCCGGATCCGCCTCTATGTGCTGTTCCTCAATCGACTGTATGTCGACGTGGTCTTACATCGAGTGGGGCACAGACTGACGTCCGTCATTCAGCGCTTGGATAAGCGCGCCCAGGAACGCGCGCTTTGACTGACCGGGCCCGACGACGTGGAGATGAGACTGCCGGATTCTGCGGAGACGACATAGGCGCTTGGTCCGCAAAAGCACAAGAGCGGAAACCGACGATCAGTCCCTGCTTGACGAGTATGGAGACCCCGTATTAATGGTTAGCCTGCCGCCGTTACGGCAGGGTGTGCCCGACTGCCTGACCGAGAACGAACGAGCGCTTTTCAACCTTCCGTGGGAATAACGTGCTTCTGTCGCTCGTACTATGCGTCCCGCTGCTGCTGCTCATCGCCGCCGGCATCGTCATGACCGGCGGCGAGGCGCCGCGTTCCACCCGCGCGAAGGCGGCCGCCTATCCCATTGGATCGGCATTCCTCGGCGCCATCGGCATCCTGGTCCTGGTCACCTCGCAAGGTCCCGTCACCGTTCGATTCTACGACCCTTCCTCCGTCGTATCCTTCATTATTCCCATCGGCTTCTATGTCGACCGCTTGAGCGCGGTCATGATGACATTGATCACGGGTGTCTCCACCATCATCTATTACTACTCCACGAGATATATGTATCAGGACCGTCATACGCGCCGGTATCTGACGTTGATTTGCCTGACCGACTTCGTGTTGATCTGCATGGTCTCGAGCGGCAACCTCATGATGCTGTTTCTCTTTTGGCAAATCCTCAGCTATCTGCTCTACCTGCTTGCGCACAACCATGTCCATGCCGCGACGCTGGCGGGCGCATTCAAGACGTTTACGCTGTTGCGCGTTGCCGATACGGCGTTTCTAGCCGGCATTGTCCTCGCGTATCAACTGTACGGCACCCTCGAATTCCAAGAACTGTTTGCCAGAGCGGCCGACATCCCCGTGACGCTGTCGATTCTGCCCGGGATGGACGTCAGCGCCGTGACGGCAGTCACCTTCCTCCTGTTTATCGGCGCGATGGGGAAGTCAGCGCAGTTTCCTCTGCATCTGTGGCTGCCCGGATCGCTCTTCGCTCCCACGCCGGTCCACGCCTTGCTGCATGCGGGTATCATCAACGCCGGAGGCTTTCTCATCAACCGCCTGGCGCCGCTCTTCGGCATGAGTTCCACCACCTTGCACGTGGCCTTCGTGATCGGGACGCTGACGGCCGCCCTCGGCGCAACGATGATGCTGGCGCAAAACGACATCAAGAAGACGCTCGGCTTCTCGACGATCGGGCAGATGGGCTACATGATCATGGAATGCGGCTTAGGAGCCTTTTCGCTGGCCGTCTTTCATTTGATCGCCCATGGCCTTTTCAAGGCCACGGTCTTCCTCAATTGTGGAAATGTCATCCATAAGGCGCGCCAGGAGCCGCATTTCCCCCATACGGACCATGAGAATGACGAGGCGGGATTCTCTCGCTTGGCCTGGCTGACCGGGTTTGTGACGACGCTGTTCATCCCGCTGCTTATTCTCTTGGTCACGCACGGAGTCCTGCGCATTCCACTCTTGGAATCCCAGGGAACCGTCATTATCCTGTTTTTCATCTGGATCACCTCGTCGCAAGCGATCTTGACGCTCACACGGCTGCGTGCCGTGGCGTCCTGGAAAGTATCGGCCATCATGCTGCTGACGCTTCTGTTCACCGTGTTCGTCTATCTGTTCGCCGTCGAATCGTTCACCGCGTTCCTCTATCCCAACCCGGAAGAGGTGGCGTCGTATTTCAAGGCCGCCGATCTCCCGGACTGGCTCTTCGACCTCATTGTCGTGATGGCCGCGATCATGACGATCTTCGGCTGGACCTATCTCTACCTGCGCGCCCACGGTCGGACGGTCTGGATGCCGGTCTGGATCGAAGCGATGAGGATTCGGCTTTATACGGTGTTCCTCAATCGGATGTATGCCGATGAGCTCTATCAACTGCTCGGCTCGACGACGACGCAGCTGGTTCATCGAATCGACAAACTGGAACGCGGGTGGTCGCGATGATGGAAGCTTTCCTCCCATGGCTCGTCACCGGGATTCCTTTCCTGGGAGCGCTCGTGAGCCTGACCCGGTCGTCGGATCCCTATCGGGTGAAAATGTATGCGATCGTCTGCTCTGTCATCAGCCTCGCGTCGATCGTCGCCATTGCCAACTATCTTCCGACCCCGCCCGATGGGTTCTTACCGCTCTATTTACTCCCGATCGCGGCCATGGTGTCCGTATTAGGCCAGCCCGTTCACGAGAACCATCGGCTCTCCTGGATCATGACGTTGGTGTTTCTCGGTTTGGGGATGGGCGCGCTCACCGCCGAGAATTTCGGCCTCCTGTGCCTGATCTCACTCATGCTGACGATCATGTTCCTGCTATACCGCCACCACACCACGCTCTGGCCCATCTCCTGGTGGGGCATCGGCTCCTTCGGTGTCGGCGTCGTCGGCGCGGGTGTGTCCCTCGCGGCTGAACCGCCCATCTCATCGGTGGCCTCCTTGGCGACCTGTGCCGTGCTGTTGCCGCTCATGCCCTTTCATGACGGATACCTCACGGCGCTGACCAGACTGCCGGGCAGCTTGCCGCCGTTCATTGTGTTGCTGCTGCCCCTGCTTGGCCTTCACGGACTGGCGAAAGCCATGCCGACGATGCCGAATGAATTCGTGACGGTCGTCAGCTTCTTGGCCCTGGTCAGCTCGCTGTACGGCGCGATCAAGGCGTTGGCCCAGTCGCGCGTCCGTCTCTTGCTGGGCTACGGCAGCGTCTCCTTCTTTTCGATCCTCTGGTGGTTTGTGGCCGGAGCCCACACGGCGACGCCGCGCGCGGCCGTGCTGGCCGGAGCGGTCGGCCTTGCCACCGGTGGACTGTTGGTTGCCTGGCAGGTGATCCGCACGAGATACGGCGACGATGTGGACCCGCAGTCGATCAGTGGATTGGCCTCGTCCATGCCGAGCTACGGGGTCCTGCTGTCGCTGCTCGCCCTGGCTGCGATGGGTCTTCCACCCTTCGGAGTGTTTGCGGGATTCATGGGGTTGCTGCTGACCGCGCCGCCCTCTTCAACGATCGGCCTGTTCATTGCGCTCACCGCCTGGCTTGCCGCTTCCTGGTACATCATGCAGATGGTGCAACAACTGCTCTTCGGCGCTCGCCGGCCGGATTTACGCTATGCCGACCTCCGGTATCCCGAGTTGGCATCGCTGTTGATCGCGGTGCTGACCTTGCTGGCGCTTGGCTTGGCCCCGACCAGCTTATATGCGCCGGATCAGGCCTCAAGTAGAACCATCGCCATGGAGAGGTCCCTCGCATGGAATCGCTAGAGCGCGTGGCGGACATGGAATCCAGGCGAATGGAATTGCGCGGGGTCGTCCGCCTTGCCGGGGAAGTCATTGCGCAGTACTGGCCGATGCGGACCTTCGTCCACCACAATCCCTTGCACAGCATTGAATATTTGCCGTTCGAGGAAGCCGTCAAGCGCGGGAAGCAGTTCATGGGCGGCAACGGATATCTTCCCAATTCTCTGTATCGCGAGTACCTCAAGGCCGGTCGTATCCGGTCAACTCATCTCGATGACGCGCTCAAGCCTCATGTCCTCGATAAGCAGGTGGCGATCGGATCGCATACCATCACGCATGGGTCGGTCCTGCGCGCCTGTCTGGCCGACGGACTGTGTGCGCCGACCATGGAACCGCTCGATGATCAACTGGAAGATCCCGACAGGCCGCTGATCGACGCGCTTGCTCGTAAGCTGGAAGGCGCGCTGCTCCCTTTTTCGTTGGACGATCGAATCCGTAAAGTCGTGGATGAAAATCAAGCCGCGCTTTGCCGGTGGCTGACGCTTTCGCACTGGTGCGACGACACACTCGGCACACAGATCGTCCAGCAGATCAACGAGCAAATGATCAAATGGTGCGGGGCCTTCCTGGACGAGGGACATGCCACGTGGGTGATGCCGGGACGCGACAAGGGCCTGTATGAAGCGTGGAGGGCCATGACCTCCCACGAATGGTCTCCCTGTGGAATCAAAGACAGCCGCCGGAAGATCGCCCAGCTGCCGGACTACCCCGAGGATGCGCTCCTCGAAAGCCTGGATGCGCTGGGGATTCCCGCGGAACTTCTACAAAATTACTTATCGTTACAATTGACGGCGCTGCCCGGATGGGCCGGCTTCATCAAATGGCGCGCGGAAGAACGTGACTATCCATGGCAGCAAACTCACCCCGTCGGGCTGGTGAAGTTTCTCGCGATTCGTCTCTGGTACGCGCGTGAATTGGTCCAACAGGCTTGCAAGGACCGTCTCGGGATCGACGGGCGATACGAAGCCGTGATGGCCTTCATGCGCGACTATCCGGAAGAATACTATCTTCGACGGCAGCGGGTGGCCGGCCGGTTGCCCGCCCTCTATGCCGAGGAAGTCGACCGGCTCTCGCATCGGAAGGGACAAAGCTGGAACAATATCCTCGCACGATACCGCGCCGAGGTCATTCCCCGGCTGCAAGCTGCCGCCCGTCGCGGGGCCGCGCGCCGGCTTCTCGCCCTGGCCCATTCAGTGAACATCAAGGCAACCGCGCTCGTTGAAAGCGCTCCCACGGACCTCAAGCAAGTCGTCGATTGGATGGAGACGTTCCCCGAATCGGACCATGGGCCGGTATGGCTCAAGGCCCTGGAAGCCGGCTACCAGGAGGAGCTGTTAGGATCCTTGCGCGCGCGCGCCAGGAACACCCCTCCCTCTGAGACGGCTCGCCCGTACTCACAGTCGGTCTACTGCATCGACGTGCGCTCCGAACCGTTCCGCCGCCACCTTGAAGCAATCGGCCCACACGAAACGTTCGGCTTTGCCGGTTTCTTCGCCGCCTTCATCCGCTATCGGGCCTGGGGCAAGGAACACGACACGGAACAATTCCCCGTGATCATGCGGGCGAAGAACGAGGTCCGGGAAATTCCCCGCAGCTATCTCGACGATAAGGTCTCGCTGCACACGGCGAGGGCCAAGTGGGTGCAGGCGGGTCACACGCTCTTGCACGATCTGAAAGAGAACGTCGTGACTCCTTATGTCATGGTGGAATCGCTGGGCTGGTTTTACAGCCTGCCGATATTCGGCAAGACGTTGGTTCCGAAGCTCTACCAGCGATGGACCACCTGGTTGCGGCGCCTGTTCGTCCCCTCTTTGGCCACCACGTTGACGATAGACAAGCTGGCGCCTGGGGAAACAGCGGAAATGCTGGCAGCCGAGCAACAAGCCGTGATCAAGGAAGCCTTGCACGAACACCTCGGGCTCCGCAGCTTTCGCATCACGCCGACGCTCGTCGAAAGTCTCCGTCAGCGGGCTCTGATGGTGGAAGGAGACCCAGCGCCGCCTATCGCGGACGAGGAACTCGAGCGGGCCGGACTCACACAGGAGACGATCACCGCGTTCGTCGACACCTTGCGACGGCAATATGACCTGACGGCGCGATCCGCGTCACGACACAAAGAACGGCTCACCAGGACCGGTTTCACCTTGGAAGAGCAAGTCCTGACCGTCGATACCGCCCTCCGCATGATGGGACTGACCAAGAACTTTGCGCGTCTGGTCCTGTTCTGCGCCCATGGCAGCACGTCGGACAACAATCCCTACGAGTCCGCGCTCGATTGCGGAGCCTGCGGCGGCAATGAGGGTAAACCCAATGCTCGCGCCCTCGCGATGATGGCGAACAATCCCAAGGTCCGCGAGCGAATCCCCAAACTGGGAATCAATATCCCCGCCGATACGCATTTTGTCGCCGGCCAGATGGACACGACGACCGATGCCATACAGCTGTTCGACCTCGAAGACGCCCCGCCGACCCATCGCGCGGACATCGCCCGACTCCAAGAAGACCTCAAAGAGGCCTCCGTCCTCACCAGCCAAGAGCGTTGTCTGCGCTTTCCCGATATCCGCCGGGTACTCAAACGAACCAGCGCCGAGGCACAGGTCCGCAAGCGGAGCGTCGACTGGAGCCAAGTCCGGCCGGAGTGGGGTCTCTCGAACAATACCTCGTTCCTGATCGGACGCCGCGAGCTGACGAAAGGACTGGACTTGGGCGGGCGTGTATTCCTGCATTCATACGACTATCGCGAAGATCCGAACCATCGACTACTCGAAGTGCTGCTCACCGCGCCGCAGGTGGTGGCGCAGTGGATCAATATGGAACATTATTTCTCCGCCGTGGACAACGACGTGTACGGCAGCGGGAGCAAGATCTACCATAATGTCGTCGGGCGGCTTGGCATCATGTCCGGCCCCTGGAGCGATCTCCGGCTGGGATTGGCTCGACAAACCGTCATGAACGGGGAAATGCCGTACCACGAGCCGATGCGGTTATTGACCATCGTTGAAGCCCCTCGTACAGGAATCGAGAAACTCATTGCGCGACATGAAGTGCTTCAGCATTATTATCACAATGAGTGGGTGCATTTGATCGTGCTGGATCCGCGAGACGGTGGCTGGTATCGATATCGACCGAACGGAGAATGGGCGCGCATCGCCGAGGATGTCTCAAGGGAACAGAAGCAACCGGTTTCGACGGTACAACCCGAGGCTGGAAAGGAGTGACTCGATGGGCGGTTTAAGTTTGCATCCGATGAAGGAAATTCGTGTGATTGTCGCGGGCGAGCATCGCGCGTTCGTAACCGACCTGCTGGACCGTGTCCACGCCTCGGGATACACGATCATCGGCAATATATCCGGCAAGGGACACCATGGGGTGCGGGAGGCGCACTTCATGTTCAGCGAGCAGGAGAGCCTCGAAATGATCCTCACGGTCGTGCCGGAAGAAAAGGTCGAACCCATTCTTGCCGGCCTTCGTCCGCTCTTCGATCGGCACTCCGGTTTCATGTATGTCGCCGATGTCGCCGTGGGCCGCCAGGAATATTTCGGGAAGAAGGGCGCCAAATCCTGACTGCCGCTTCCGTCTACACGAGGAGAGGTCGGCCTGAGCTCGTCACTTCCCTGATGTTCATTTCCCATTGACGCCGCGACGACCGATGAGTACGACGACGGCCCTTCCACCGAACTCATCGTGGAGAACCGCTTGCGAGCCCCTCCCTGAGCCGCCCCTATTTGCAAGACCGCCAAGCAGACACCGGACAGCTTTTAGCCCATGACGCTACACATGTTCCTCACAAGGAAAAGAAAACACCTTGAGAGGGATAGGCGTGTCACATGAAGACGCTTTTCGCGTGGCATGAAGAGTTTGAAGCGCACTGACCGCCTTGTCCGCCTGGTCGGGTGGAAGGACCGCAAAAATGATCGCATTGGTGTCGGGGTTGAGGAAAGTCCCGAACACTCTACCCGTTACTCCCTTGCCCATGACGTTGCTCATGATGGTGTAGGCTTTGACGCCATTACTCTGCAGGAGTTCCTCCAGGTCGCTTATCATCGAGTCCCGAGCCACAATGATGAGAGTTTTCATGTGCCTATATCCTCTCTCTTCTGAACGCCTGTCCAACTAAGGGCGCTTCGTCAGATCATTGTATAAATGGTTATTCTCTGCGGGGACATCAATTCCTCCGGCGGGAGCAGGTTTGTCAAGATTGACATATTGAAGCGTGCCGAACGGTTGAATCTGGTCGTCGGAGGGCAATTGCTTTCTGTTCCAGCCTCCCCCGAGCGCCCGAATGAGGGCCACCGAGGATTTGAGCAAGTCCGCCTTGATGGTGATGGAATCGATGCGGGCCTCAAGTGTATTGACCTGCGCGAAAATGAGCTCCAGGCTCGAGGCGAGCCCGCCCCGATACAGATCGGTGGTCAAATTTTGCGTTTTGAACGTCGCCTCCACCGCGGCATCTTGCCGATCCGCCGCGAGGGTCAGCCGATTCGTCAAGCTCAAATTGTTCTCGACCTCACGAAAGGCATTGAGCACGGTCGAACGATAGACATCTTCCGCTTCGCGAAACGCCGACCATGCCTGTTGCAATTGAGCGCGGCGATATCCTCCACGAAAGACCGGCAGCGACACCTCTGCGCCGTAGGTCCAAAACGTATGGGCCAGTTCGATCAAATGAAAGCCGTCTTCGAATCCGCCGTCCGCGCGGAACGCGACATTGGGGTAAAACGCCGCCTTGGCGATGCCGACGGTGCGGCTCGCCTGTGCGACCCTTCGCTCGCTCGCGGCAATGTCCGGCCTACGCTCCAGCAGGGTGGACGGGATGGTGCGCGGAATCGTAAAGCTTGCGACACGAAGGTCATCGACCGGTTCAACCGTGAAACTAGCCGGCGCCATATTGACCAGAATGGCGATCGCCTGTTCCGTCAGTTGGCGCTGGCCTTGGATCTGCGCCAATCTTGTCTCTGTGCTGAACAACAAGGATTCGACACGGGCGACGTCCAGCGCCGAGGCGAGTTTGCCGGCGAACTGCGCCTTGACGAGCGCCAACGATCGTTTGTAAAGGTCGATCGATTGGCTATACGTGGCGGTTTGCGCATCGAAACCCCGGAGGATGAAATAGTCCGATGCCACCTCCGCTTGCAGGCTGAGACGCGCAAGCGCCCAATCGGCGGCGCGTTCCTGGGCGGTGTAGGTCTCCACCCGCATGGCATTGCGGAGGGCCGACCAGAAATCCGGCTCCCATGCCGCAATGCCTCCCAGCTCCATGGTGCTTCCCTGGATCGGGATATTGTCGGGGCGAAAGAGTTTGTCGACCGACTGTCTGGCGTGCCGACCGCCGAACCCGATGCCGAGCTGTGGATATAACTGCGACCGGGCCTTCATCATCACATCCCGCGCCTGCACGAAGCGCTCGGCGGCGGCCTGGAGATCCGGATTGGCGTCCATGGCTTGTTCGACGAGCTTATTCAGAACCGGATCGTTATACAATTTCCACCAATCGGGGCGAACTTCGTCATCCGACGGTTTCGCCTCCACGAAGGGACTCGAGCCATGCCAGGAGACGGGCACGACGTATTGTGGCGGCTCATAGGTCGGGGCCAAATCGACCCGCGGAAGGGAGTCGCAGGCCGAAACCTGCAGGGCCAAGACCAACAAGCCGCTTTGCCATGCCCCGATGCGTTTTGTGGGGATCATATTCATCGTCATTTGTGCACAGTCTCCCCTCTCAAGAGGATCGGATGTCATAAAGATTTCGTCGATTGTTTCTTCTGCGTACTGGCTTCTGAAGCTGGGGCTTCTCGAGTCACAAGGTCATAGCCTCCGGCGGCTTTGACGATGCGCACCTTGTCTCCTTCCAGCAGCGCGGCGCCGGGATTATTCACGATGCGATCGCTCTCGGAAATGCCCTGTGTCACTTCGATGACGTTGTCGAGAATTTTGGCCACCACGATCGGCTTAAAGTGAAGCCGGTCGTCTTCTCCCACGACGGCCACCTGCGTGCCGTGCTCCTGGAACACCATCGCGCTCGTCGGAATCGTCATCACCCCGAGGTCCACGGGAGCGGTCAAATGAACGGTGGCATAGGATCCCGGCCAAAGCACGCGGTCCTTGTTGTCGATGGTAAAGACCGCCACCGCGGTGCGTGTGTTCGTATCAAATCCCTTCGAGACGGTCAGAAATTCGAACGTGAAATGGCGATTGGGGAATTGAGGCACGGTCACGTCGGCCGTCAGGCCGGGACTGAGGAAGGCTCCGAAGGACTCAGGGACACTCACGAAGAGGCGCAACTTATCGACGACGGCCACGGTAAAGAGATTGTTCTTTGCATTGGGTGTGTTGAGGTTGCCCTCTTTGCCGACCAAATCTCCGACGCTGATATTGCGCTGGATCACGACGCCGTCGAAGGGAGCCGTGACCTGTTTAAACCCGATGAACGCTTCAATGTTCTTCACCTTTTGCTCCGCCGCTTTCACTTTCGCGGCCTGGGCCTTTGCCTCGGCCACCTGTACGGAAATCGCTTGTTCCGAGAGCGCTTGATTGTGCCGCATCGCCACGTAACGTTTTGCGGTCAGGTCGGCCAGCTCGTTCTTGGCGCGTTCCGATTGCAGATCCGCAACGGCCTGTCGGTATTCCGCATCCAAATCCGGAGTGGTTATTTCGGCGAGGACCTCTCCCTTCTTCACCTCATGGCCGTAGTCCTTGTGCCACTCCTTCACGTAGCCGGTGACACGCGCGTAGATGGGCGCCTCGTTCCAACCGACGATATTGCCGGGGAGTGTAATGGTGTCGGTCGCATCCGACAGCTTGGCATGCGTGATCGCTACCGGAGTAACGGTGCGGTCCACGGTGTCCGTTTGCAACGCGGCCGCCTCCTGCTGGTTCGCGCTAAACCGATAACCGAGAAACGCGAGCACCACGATGACAACTACAATCAGAAAGACTTTCCTGCCCAAGTTATCCATGTTAATCACACTCCTTTTGGAGAACAGTTCGACGGTTATAGATGATGGCGTAAATGCAGGGAACGAAAAACAACGTGAACAGGGTGGCAACGGCCAATCCTCCCATGACGGCGCGGCCAAGCGGCGCATTCTGCGAATTCGCCATGGCCATGGGAAGCATGCCGATGATCATGGCCGCCGCCGTCATGAGTACCGGGCGAATGCGGCCCTTCCCCGCCTCGATCGCGGCCCGCAGCGCGTCACCGTGAACCGCAAGCCGCTCACGGGCGTAGGCGACGAGCAGGATCGAATTGGCGGTGGCCGTGCCCATCGTCATGATGGCTCCGGTCAGCGCAGGCACGGAGATATTCGTATGGGTCGCGAAGAGCGACCATGCGATGCCCGCGAATGCGCCCACCAAGGCCGTAATGATAATGAAGGGATCAAGCCAGGATTGAAAATTGACGACGATCAACAGATAGACCAGTAGGATCGCGACAAGAAGACCGCCACCGAGTTCGATAAAGGCTTCGTGCATGACTTCGGATTGGCCATGGATTTCCACTTCCGAGCCGCGCGGCAGCTCGTCCTTCATGGAGGCCGCTATTGTTCGGACATCCGCCAACACACCGCCGAGATCGCGTCCCTCCGCCGACACCAAGACATCGATCATCGGCAGGAGATTCCGGTGCGTCACCACTCCCGGTGTTCCGATCAGCGAGAGGTTGGTCATATTGCCGAGCAAATGCACGGCGTCGTCCGAGCCTTCCTCATGGTCGCGCACCTCCGGAGCAACCGGGATCGACATGAGATCTTTCACGCTCGTCAGCTGCGGTTGCGGGGTATAGACATTGAGTCGATACGACTGCCGTGTCGAGCGGTCGAGCCAATATTTCTGATCGATCTGCTGGCTGCCCGCGGTTGCGAGGAGCATGTTGAAGCCGAAGTCCTTCTGGTTCAGATTCAGGCCGAGCGCGAATCTCCGGTTGCCTTCGACCAGGATCGTCGGCTGAAACATCGTCTGATAGATGTACACATCCGCGGCGCCGGGGATCTGGCGGAATTTGCTCGCCAGTTTTTGGCCGTACGCGTAATTGGCGTAAAGATCCGGCCCATTGATCTGCAGGTCGATCGGCGCGAGCGAGCCGAAGTTGAGAATCTTATCCGTCAGATCCGCCGGCTGAAAGGTGAATTCCGTTCCTGGATAACGCTTCGTCAGGTTTTTGCGGAGCAGGTTCCGATACTCCCACACCGGCGACTGTCCATCCTTCAGCGTGATGGTGAGGTCGCAATCCTGAGTGCCGATCGTCGGCGATGGAATAAAGGCGAGGTTATGGGCTCCGACCGGAAGGCCGCAATTGCTGACGATCGTGTCGACGTTGCCGGGCAGCATCTCCCTGATGTCGTTTGAGACGAGGGTAGCCACACGCCCTGCCGCCTCGATCCGCAACCCGAGCGGCGCCCGCATGTGCATCTGCAACAAGCCGCCCTTGATCTGAGGGAAAAACTCTCGTCCGTTGAAGTAAAACAGAACGAGCGATCCCAGCGCGAACACCATGGAGATCATGACGAATCGCGCCCGGTGGGCGATCACGCGCTCCAGCAATGCGGCATAGCGATCGCGGAAGCGGTCGAAGGATTCCTGGAATCCACGCTGGAAGCGGGCAAAGGCGCCGCCTCCGGATTCGGTCGCGTGATGAGCCTTCAGAATATACTTCGCCATCGTCGGGACGAGGGTATAGGTCAAGATAAAGGAAGCCAGCATCGCGAAGACGACGGCCTCGGCCATCGCCGGGAACACCCACCCGGCAATGCCGCTTAAGTGAAAGAGGGGGACCCACACGATTGTGATGGCAAGCGTGGCGACGAACGTCGGGAGAATGATCTGATTGGCGGCGTCGATGATCGACGTCTCCAACGGCTTACCCATGGCGAGGTGCGTATCGATATTCTCGATCATGACTGCGGCGTTGTCGACGAGAATGCCGACGGCCAACGCCAGCCCGCCTAGGGTCATGATATTGATCGATTCTCCGAGCAGATGGAGTCCTATGATGGAGCAAAGGATGGAAAGTGGAATCGAGGTGAGAACGATGACCGTCGGGCGCCAGGAGCCGAGCATCAGCAGCACGATGAAGCCGACCAGGGCGGCGGCGATGACCATTTCATGCACCACGTCGGCAATGGCATCTCTGACGAAGACCGAGGAATCGCTGAGGAGACTGACCTTTACATCGGGAGGCACGACCTCCTGGATGCGAGGGAGCATTTTTTTGATTCCATCCACGATGTCCAACGTCGACGCTTCGCTGCTTTTCATGACGACGACGATGACCGCCTGTTTGCCGTCGACCAGGACGGAGTTCGTTTGTACCCGGCCGGCGAGGCGAACCGTGGCGACGTCGCGCAGGTGGATGAAGGAGTTGCCGTCTCGCTTGATCGGGATGTCGTCGAACTCTTCAATCTTCAGCGGCGATGCGTTCGTCAAGACGAGCCAATCGGTCTCCTTGATCTTCATGTCCCCGCCGGGCAACACGAGGTTTTGTTTCTCGATCGCTTGATGCACGTCCTCCGTGGTGAGGTGGCGGGCCAGCAATTTCTGCTGATCGACATTGATCATGACCTGCATGTCTTGCCCCCCGTAGGGATGCGGCAGGATCGCGCCGGGTATCGTGACGAGCATGGGTCGTATTCTCATGATGCAGAGATTGTAGAGCTCCGCCGGTGTTTGCACCTCTGATTCGACTTGCAATACGGCCACCGGCACTTGGGAGGGGAACAGCCGCATCACCATGGGCGCGGCAACATCAGGCGGGAGCGCTTTAACGGCGGTCTGCGATATCGCCACGATATCGGCTTCGCTGCCGGCCAGATCAACGCCGTCCTGAAGAAAGATATTGATGATGGAGTGGCCGAAGTACGACGTGCTCACGATGGTCTTGATGCCTTCGACCGTACTCGTCAGCAGTTGTTCGAAGACGCGTGTAACTCGCCCCTCGGTTTCTTGCGGCATCAAGCCATCATAAAGCCACACTACGGAACTGACCGGCAGCTGAATATTTGGAAAGACATCGGTCGGTGCCTCAACGACCGCCATCGCCCCGAACACCAGGATGAGGATAGCCAAGACCACGAACGTATATGGTCTTTTCAAGGCAATCTGGACGAGATTGTTCATACGAGGAGTCTCCCTATACTTCTTTCATGTTGGTTTCCGAGACGTAGTTTCCGAATCACCGCTCTCCGTGACGACCTACCAGGATGCGCTTCCGAAGAAGCCTCTACGAGACATCGCCATCCGCTGAGGGAGAAATCGTAGGTCATGTTCATGAGCCACACACTAAGCAAGGTGTTTGCCTGACGTGGCAAAACGCGAAATCATGAAGGATTCGTTAAAGAGAAGAGTAAGCGGCTTGAGACAAGGCGAGGAATCGTCGTGCCACAATTACACAGGTGTGCCAAAGGTAACCGGCTCGGCGGGCGACTGCAGAGCGTAGAAGACCGTCGGAGACATTCATCTCGCACATTGATGGCGGCCTAGAAGTCATGCGCCGGCTGTCATTCATGCTGCCTTTGTAGACTTGTCGTGTCGGGCAGGATGTAGTTCCCATAAAAATCCAACCGTTCACTCTGTGGAGAACAAGCAGGAACATGAGTCGCTCCTGAATGTTTGGAAGGACCGTAATTTGCAAGTCTTTTTGCGGTACCGATTATGTGAACCGACGGCACCGGGCACTAAAACATGAACGCCTCGCTATCGTGAGAAGACGGAACTGATTGTTCATCCGATGGAAGCGAACATGCGTCAAGACATGCGGATGCAGACAACCTCACAACATAGTATGATGCACAGTACGACACTGGTCGACCGATTCGACGAGGCCGAGATGTTCAGGAAGTGGTTTAAGCTCGACGGTATCATGGCCTGGTTCATCGTCACCGGAGCCATGCTTGTCGCGCTGTCGATCGTCGTCATGGCGCTGCTTGAAAGTGAGGTTGTCAATAAGGCGGGAGCGCATAATCGACAAGTTGCGTTTCTCCGCATCGCGGAGTTTATGGGCGACATGATCGGCAAGACGGGAGGAATCCGAGACGTTGCGAAACTACAGGAGCTTATCCAAGACGTTCATGAGATCCGAGCCGGTGTGAAGCGTCTTTCGGTATTCGAAATCACGCCCGACTCCAGCCCCCTCATTTTCTCCACCGACCCGAAGGCGGTGCCCCACGCGTTGGATCTTCATGAAAGGACCGAGGTTCAGGCAGGACGCTCGGTCATGCAGCTCGATGAATCGTCGACGGAGCGCGGTTGGCGCATTACAGCCCCGATTACGATCGACGGCAAGGTTGTCGGAGCATTGCGGGGTCTCTATTCGGTAAAGGAGTATGATGATCTCATCAAACAGGAACTGGCTTTGTCCGAAACAATCGGCATCGGCGTCGTCATCATCACATCGGTGACCTTTTTGTTCCTGATCCGGATCAAGCTCCATCGGCCGGTTCAGCGATTGTTGATCGCCATGCGAAATGTGGAGTCTGGAAACTTGTCAAGCGATGTGTCGATCGAAGGCCCCGTCGAAATCAAAGAACTGACGACTCAGTTCAATCGCATGCTGTCCGCGCGCAGGCGAGCGTGGTCGGAAAAAGATCGTCTTCTGATGGAAGTTCGGCATTTCAACGAGACGCTTCAGAAGCGGGTGGCGGACGCGACCGAGGAACTGCAGCAAGCCAACCTGGAACTGGTCGAGGCAAGGATCGCGATCGAACGCAGCCAGCGCTTGGCGGCGCTGGGCGAGTTGTCCGCGACGGTGGCTCATGAATTGGGCAACCCCTTAAATGCCCTCTCCGGTCATCTACAAATGCTCAATCATGCGAACGATTCCTCGAGCCGGCAACGACATCTTGCCATCATCCGATCCGAGGTCGACCGCATGGTGGCCGTCATCAGACAGGTGTTGAATCAAACCCGCGTGCGTCTCCGGTCGGCTCCCCTGAACCTCAACAGCACCATCCACGAAGTGCTGTCCCTGCTCTCACCGGGAATGACGAGACGACAGGTTACCTTCAAGACCGACTTGCAAGGAGATCTCCCACTGGTCGCCGGCGACCCAAATGCCTTGCACGGACTGGTGTTCAACTTGGTCTCCAATGCCAAACAAGCGATGCCGTCCGGGGGGGAATTGACGATCCGAACACGCGCCGCGTGCGGCACCGAGCTTCCCGGCACGGTCGTTGTGAGTGAAGGAGCTCTCATTAACGGCACGGCGGTTCGCCTGACAATCGTCGATACGGGGTATGGAATCCCTCCGGAACACTTGTCTCGAATCTTCGAGCCGTTTTTCACGACACGGCACAAGCATGGCGGAACCGGACTCGGCTTGGCGATTTGTCACCGGGTGGTGACCGACAGCGGCGGCCGGCTCGCCGTAAAAAGTGAGGTGGGGCAGGGAACGGAATTCACTGTCGATCTGCCTATTTGGAAGAAGCGGGAGGTCCGGGAATGTCACTAAATGGCCTGCCTTCAATCCTCGTCGTGGATGACGACCAGCGGAATCGGGAGATGTTGGCCGAGGCCTTAAGCCAAGCCGGCTTTGGGGTGGACATCGCCTCTGACGGCCTGGAGGCCGTGAGCAAGGCCGGCGCGGTCACCTATGACGCCGTATTGAGCGACATCCGCATGGTGCCGTTTTCAGGATTAGACCTTTTAGACTCGCTTCACAAAACCATGCCGGAGATGCCCATTGTGCTCTTGACCGCATTCGGTTCCGTCGACACTGCGATCCAAGCCATGAAACAAGGAGCGTTCGATTATATCGCCAAGCCCGTGAATCTCGACGAACTTGTCCTCACGATGAAACGAGCCGTCGAACACCGGCGCCTGATCGACGACAATCGCACGCTTCAGCGCGCATTCTGCGAACGGCCACGAGCGGCATCTCTGATCGGACAATGTAAGAAGATGGTGGAGGTCTTCAAACTCGTCGGGAAGGTCTCTCGCAGTCGGACAGCGGTATTGATCCAAGGCGAGAGCGGCACCGGCAAGGAATTGATCGCCCGCGCCATTCACGACAACAGCCCGCGCGCGGCTCACCGGTTCGTGGCCATCAACTGTAGCGCCATCCCGGATTCTCTGCTCGAAAGCGAACTGTTCGGCCACACCAAGGGCTCGTTTACCGGCGCCCATGCCATGCGGCGCGGCCTGCTCGAAGAAGCAAGCGGCGGCACATTCTTTTTGGATGAAGTCGGGGATCTCTCACCGGCGGGACAGGCTAAACTTTTGCGTGTCCTTCAAGAAGGAGAAATCCGAAGAATCGGAAGCAATGAGTCGGTGCGGGTCGATTTGAGGATTATTGCGGCCTCCCGTCGGAACCTACCCGAATTGACCGCCTCCGGCCGGTTTCGTGAAGATTTGCTCTACCGGTTGAACACGGTGACGGTCCTCCTGCCTCCGCTTCGGGAACGGCCTGAAGACATTCCTTTACTGGCTGAGTTCTTTCTCGCGCGGTACGGCGACCAAAAAGAAATTCCCGTCACGTCTTTTTCTTCCACCGCGATGCACGCGTTGGTCCAGTATTTCTGGCCGGGAAACGTGCGTGAGCTGGAACATGTCGTAGAGCGCGCGGTGGCACTGGCCTCACACGCGATTCTCTCAATCGACGATCTTCCTCCCGAAGTGCTTCACAAAAACGGGCGCAGTTCTGATCCCATGAACATTTCCCCGGGAACTCTTAAGGCGCTGCAGAGGGACCAGGTACTCAAAATGCTGGAATCGGCGCACGGCAACAAGGAGCGGACGGCGCGTTTGCTCGGCATCAGCAGGCGAACACTTTATCGTCTTCTCGAACGATATAATCTCGGCAAAACTCAGGCGTGGACCGAGACCAACACGTCGGATCATAACGGGTCCTGACGCGGTGCAGCTTCATGAAGGGGACAAACAGACCTGGCGTCCCCTGGGAACGGTATCGGTCTCGTTTACATCTTCAGTGAATCATCGCGGCGTTGAATGAAGGTGCCGGGATCATGTCAGCTCGGATTGCTAGACGGGATCAGATCGCTCGGCGTACAGACGGTGAGTATCTCGAGAACCGTGCGCAAAGTTAGAGCGTGCTCCTACAGCGGCTCGCTGATAGGCTCGGCTCGCTTCCAATGCAAAGCACATAAAAATGGTACGGTAGATTGAACATGCTTCATCGTAGAGACAACGCCATAGATCCCGACGTGTGCGATCGCCTTTCGCCTCCTGTTTCAATGGCGGTTTCTATCACTTTCAATAAGTCGCCGGCATCGTACGGTTTACGGAGACAACGGCGCGCTTCTCCTTGTTCGACCATGTCGGACAACGTTGCATCCTCGCTCGATAACAGAATCATCGGCGTCTCCGGCCAAACCAGCCGCCCGAGCAAAAGGAGTTGAAATCCATCGATATGGGGCATGCGATCATCAGTCACCACGGCATCGAACCGACGACGTTTCATTTCTTCCAATGCGTGGCGTCCATTACAGGCCACATGAACGCTGTATCCCGCACTCTCTAGAACCACGCCCAGCCAGGTTCGCTGATCCTGCTCGTCTTCGGCAATCAACACTCGTTTCCCATACCCGGTCATCTCAGCCTCCTTCGCTCAATTCTGGACGGACTCTTCGCCCCTCCACTTCAGGAACCCGTGCCACTGGCGGACAATGACCCTCGCTCGTTCTCTTCAACACAGAAGGTTCTCTCTTCCGGAGGGTAATATCCCATCATGCCTTCATAGGGAAAATCGTCGACGGTTTTCACTCCCTGGGTATTCCAAATGTGAAGACATTGCGCCAGAAGATGCGGCATGGTTGTGGGAGTCCATCCGATCACTTCTGTTCCGGCCTTATCCGTCGCGCCGACAACGGCGAGTCGATTGCCGACCTGCAACATGCCGGACTCTGGAAAACCATTGAAGAGGATGGCGTACATCAATGGGCTTTCCTGTTCGGCGCTACGGGGGCCATACCCAGGATATTTCTCGACGGGCTGTTTTTCGGCAAGAATGAGAACGCCTTCCGGCTTCTGAACCACTTTGATGATCCGTCCTCCCAATTCCACTTTGTGAGGGACGAAATGGGCGTTGGAAGGATGATACGCCTGCTCTTTCCATGTCTTGAAATCAAAGGTATCCTTTTCGACGTCTTTCATGATTTCCGGAGGAAACATCGGCGTAGTTGTACATGCCGCAAGCAATACATATATTGCGAATAGGCCGACGATACGCATGGGTGAATCTCCTTCTTGGATAAATCACAGGTCCTGACACGTGCGGATGGTCACAGAGCAAGCGGAATAGCCATGCCGCACGCGCTCCTTCACTCAGCCATCATGAACCTTCTACAACGTCCCACACATGTCGCTTCCTTCGTGATGTTCCGGCCGCCGGCGTGCTCTACTCACGCTGGAATGTTGAGTCATTGAGCCGTTCATGTCGGATGCTCCGGCGTCAAAAGCAGTAGAATTGACAGAGCGACAGCTGTTCATCCGTCCGATCTCATTCATCCGATCTTGATGCCGACTCGTTCGTTTTACGCATTGAAACTGCCGAGGATCGTGGCGCGATTCAATGGCGGTGCTCCTAATTGAAAGTCCGTTTTGCCCCGATCGCTTGGTGTTGTCTCTCCCATAACTCTTGCAGCACGATGATCTCGTCAAAAGAGAGATCCGCCAGAAGCTTGCGCAGCCTTTTGTCGGCCAGCTCAATTTGTCGTTGTCGTCGCGTGGTGGCAATCTGTTTCTTTGAATATCTCGTGTCCGCCATTGTCTTACCCCTCATTACGTAATTTGAGAAATTGGTCGTGGCCAATAGCAGTACAGCCTGTCGTGTTGGAACCGCCGGGAGAGGACGTTGAACAACTTATATCGAGAAGCATTCGATAGAGCTTCAATCGCAGATCTTCGAACGACTTTCCATGCACCCGATAGTTCGGATGGTCTTTTCGATAACCGCACCATTCGCCCTGATCATGGATCAATATGTATGGCGTCAATTCCATATCGGCTCCTTCGTGAGACAGCCGCCACCTGAGCCTCGGTCGGAACGACTTCCTGGATTTCTGAACCGCCTGTTATGAGCAACAGCAAGCCCGATGCCATCTGAGAAGCTCCTTGCGGCCTATCGCCTGAAAGAATTCGTCAACGATTTCGCCTATGGTCCTATCCGATATGGCGGGAAATCAGAAATGGATTCGTGACAGCCTGGCATGGTATGTCACAAAGGCACAGGGAAGGGACTGAGTTGAGAAATGGAGAGGCTTCATAAGCCTCTCGCTATGGAGATCACCTGCTTCGTTTGTTCAATCGACGTCGACGAACAGCCATGCCACGAAAGTCCTGATCTTCTATTCCTGAATTAGTTCGTATACCGATCTTTATACGATTTACCCAGGCGAATCCTACAGGTAAACTATTGAGAAATGGATCGACGCGAACCTATAATTGCGCCCCGGGTAGCAACAGTTTCACTTCAAGATTGGTTGTCGACAGATGACTCAGTGGTCAATCCGCATAGAAGGGGGAGGAATGTCATGAAGGGATCAATGGTTGCCGTATCGAGTCACTCGAGTATGATGAGGATTTCGATCAGAAGCCTGCTGATCATGCTGACGTTGACGCTGCCGGTCGCATGCGTGCATGCGGGAGAAACAGGGCATAGCACATGGGGATATGATGGTCCTCATGGACCGCTTCATTGGAGCGAGCTTGGGCCCGAGTTCTCCATCTGTGAAAAAGGCATGGCCCAATCACCGATCGATTTGTTGCGCGCTCATAAGACGACGCTCGACGACATTCAGTTTTCTTATCGAGATGCTCCTTTTCATGTGGTGAATAATGGACATACATTACAAGAAGTCGAGCCGCTTTCAGAAACGGTCAAATCCCGTTATCCCAAACACGGACAGACGGTCCTCCATTTTGATAAGGACAGCACCATCGTGTTCGACGAGGACCTCTACTTACTTGAACAGTTCCATTTCCATGTTCCGAGTGAGCACACGATAGATCAGAAGCATTACCCGATGGAACTGCATCTGGTGCATCACAACGAGCGTCATGAGGTGGCGGTGGTTGCCGTCTTTATGGAAGAAGGCAAACACAATCAGTTTTTCGAAACCTTCTTGGAGCATGCGCCCACCAAGGTGGGAGAAGTCAATGACGACCATAATCACACCGTCAATCCGATGAACCTCTTGCCTGAGCGGAAATCCTACTATCGCTACTCCGGTTCCTTTACCACGCCGCCCTGTTCCGAAGGTGTTATTTGGGCGGTTATGCAAGACCCCATCGAGGTCTCCGCTGAACAGATCAAAAAGTTTCGCGCTCTCGTGAAACACGACAATGCGCGACCGACGCAACCTTTGCATAAACGCTTCGTGCTGGAGACGAATCTCCCAACTACAACGACCGCGACGAAAAAATAAGTATGTCGTCGCACGAAGGCTATGTTACGGACATCCATCTCGATCCTGCATGGAAGATCTCGACAGATTCACAGAGCATGTTACCGTCTATAGGGATTCGCCGGTCTTTTCCTCTCTGATCACTTCACCAGCTTTACGGGTTGGTCCCGTAAAGCTGGTGCATGTCACCCAATTACGCGCAAGAACAGACATCGGCTTGAATATTTGGCGGTCAGGATGCCCTGCCTGATCGTTCTCGGATCGGCCCGCAGTTGCCGACAACTTCTTTTCCGGGCCTAGTGTGGTCTTGAGGATCGAGGAAATAGTGCATTGCGCCTCAAGAGATTACAGATTGATGTAAAACTGGAATAAGATGACATGGTTCATCTGGTTCGCAAGGTCGGGAATCGACCGGCTGTTGAGGAGCTGATTTTGGTAACCGAAGTCCATATTGAAATATTTTGAAAACGTGCGATTGATGCCGAGAAAGAATCGATTTTGATCAAAACCCGCCTCGGGCCCGCGCGTGCCGACCGTGTTGAGGTTGACAAAGATTTCGTCGTAGGTCGCGAGCGCCCATTCAGGAGCAAACGGCAACGGGTACACCCCCCGCAGCATCAGACGGAACCTCAGAGCAGTACCGTCGGCATGTTCGATCCAACGTTCCTCAAGGCGGAAGCGGCTGAGAATCCTGAAGGATTCGAATTTGCTCGCATAGTTGATCTGTTGATAGATCCGGCTTTCTTCGAAGAAGGAAGACTGCGGTGGGGTATGCGGCTGATTAAAGTTGCCGACCCACGCGTAGCCTTGCCAAATGGAGAGATTATCCGTCAGTTGATAGCCAAGCGCCGGACGGAGCAGCAGTTGATCGATATGGCCGGCATCGTCTAGATCCGCGAAGCGGGTGTTGACTTCCATGTAGGCAAGAAAGGATGAGGGCAGCTTCACCGTGAGGAAAACCGGTGCCCAGAGGCGAAAGTCCTGGTTGAATGTCGAGGTGGATTGAGCAAAGGTTTCTCCTCCGATCAGAAGACTCCAGGCGATGGTCACGATTGCGATCCGTCGTCCCCACTTGCGCATTCGTTTATTGGCCGTTGCACGCTGCATGATTCCTCCTCAAGCGGGCGCATGTCCGACACTCGAGAAAACCCCGCACGTTGTTCCCGAGGCAAGGGCGAGCCTTCTCCGCAATCCTCACCTCACCATGGGTTCTTGTCGGGCTGAGGTCGGCAGGTCCTTGCTTCGTCTTGGGCCAATTTTGTACCTCTTCCCGCACAAGAAACGCCAGCTAAAAATTTTGTGACTCCCACCAGTGGGTGCCGGAGATTGCCACCTGTCACGAGATTGTGCTAGCTACTCATCATGCTGCGTGTTTCATCGTCTATCGCTGTCCCGGATCACGAGATCGACATACACGCCATACGGTCGCAAGGCGCCGGCGGGCAAAACGTCAACAAGGTCTCGACCGCCATACATCTACGGTTCGATATTCGTGCCTCTTCCCTGCCGCCATTCTATAAAGAGGAACTGCTGAAGCTTCAAGATCACCGCATTTCCGCCGACGGCGTGATTACCATCAAAGCGCAACAACACAGAACCCAGGAGCGTAACCGCGAGGATGCCTTGGATCGACTGCGCCTGTTGATTCAGAGCGTGGCGATCCTGCGCAAGAAGCGAAGGCCGACCAAGCCGACGAAGGGTTCGCAGAATCGGCGGATTGAGGGAAAGAAACGGCAGGGACGTCTCAAGGCATTGCGAAGAACTCTTGACTAGCAAGTAGATTAGGCCGCGGCACCGGTCTCTCGGCCAAGAGCTTGTGCGATGTCTCGCGGTCTTGCGCCGAGAATCACGAGGCCGCGTATCAGCAAATCAATCGAAACAGTCCGGTCTGCTGCCTCCATCTTTTCCACGCGAGATTGGCTCGATCGAAGTCGCTTTGCGAGGGCCAGCTGAGAAAGCCCACGAGCCTCACGACGAGCCCGCAATGATCGGCTCAAATTTACCTTCATTTCGACGAGTGCGATCTCCTCCGGACTCAGTCAATCATGACATGCATGCAGGCGTGAGATTTCGGAGTGTTCACGATCGACGAATTGCGTCGAAGAAGCGGCGAGGACCCGTGAAGACGTTGCGGAGAACACTCGATGGGTCTTGCTCCGGACGCGATCAAGACCGATGTGGCGGCAGAAGATTAGAATTGAGCTTTGTAGCCGGCTTTAGCGGCATTGGCCTGGAGCTGCTCGAGTACCGCTCGCGCTTCGGGGATAAAGTCGGCCCGGTCGTGTTGTTGAGCGAGGACGAGGGCATCTGTCGCCAGCGTGACGGCTTCCTGATGTCGGCCATGCTCGCACCGCACTTTGGCAAGAGATAGTCGAGCATTGACGGCTTTCGGCGCCTTGTTCACAACATGTTCTAAGAGCGCCTCCCCTTTCTCGGCATCGCCCCCCAAGAGGCTCGGCAGCTTCACCAACAAGGTCCCTTTCGCCGAGAGCGCGTCGATATGGGCTGGATTGATCTCGAGAGCCCGGTCGAGTTCGTGCATCATGCGGCGAAGTCCGAAGAGCGAGGTGAGGGATTCTCCGTCGATGCGGAGCAGCTCTCCCAGGTTGCAAAACAGCGCAAAGTGGGCATCGGCATTCCCTTCATCGGCCGCGACCGCCCGTTCGCCTAAACTCTGTCCTTGTTGAAAATGCGCCTGCCGCTTCTCACGCTCAGTCGCGAGTCTTCCTTTGGCGCACTCTTCAAGCGCCTGTTTCGCAAGGGACGGGTGCGCGTCTTGTGCCGACGCTGACATCGTAACGAGAGAAACGCCACTCGAGACGATGCCTACCAGAAGAAATGACGTTATCCGCATGATGAGCTGCGCTGTTACCGGAGATTGCCTTTCGATCGACCCGTCGTCCTAATTCTACCACCGTCACGCGAGATGCGACTGATCGTCACCATCCCCCTTTGCACGGCTGATTCTCTTCGGTATATGCACCATTCGTCAACATCCCTACAAAACGTGCGCTCAGGAACCAACCTGTTCATCGGGAGCCATCATGCCCAGAATGTTGAATCCGCCATCAACGTAAATCACTTCCCCGGTAATGCCCCGCCCCAAGGAGCTGACCAGGAACAAGGCCGTGTCGCCGACCTCACCCTGTTCGGTCGGACGACGGAGCGGCGCAAACTCCTTATGGAGATCGACCATCTTCGTGATCCCGGAGACGCCACGGGCGGCGAGGGTCTTGATCGGCCCGGCAGAGATCGCATTCACCCGGACATTCAGACGGCCGAGATCATAGGCCAAATAGCGGACCGTGGCCTCCAGCGCGGCTTTGGCGACACCCATCACGTTATAATGAGGCACAACGCGTTCGCTTCCCAGATAGGTGAGTGTGATGATGGAGCCCCCGGCGGTCATCAACGGCAAGGCGGCCCTGGTGACGGCCACGAGCGAATAGGCGCTGATGTCGAGCGCCATTGCAAACCCTTGCCGACTGGTATTCACGAATTGTCCGCTCAGCTCTTCTCGAGGCGCGAACGCCAGGGAGTGGACGAGGAAATCGATCTGACCGACTTCCTTTTGAACCTGCTGCATGAGCGACGTAATCTCTCCGTCGTTGCTCACATCGCAGGGAAACGCCTTCGAGCCGGGCAAGGTGGCGGCCAACTCCTCCACGTTTTGCTTCAGCCGTTCGTTTTGATAATTGAAGAGGAGCTGAGCTCCTTGACCGGCAACCGATTGGGCGATGGCCCAGGCGATGCTGTGCTTATTGGCCACGCCGATCACGAGTCCTTTTTTACCAGTGAGTAACATCGGCACAGTTCTCCTTTGTTGAAGATCGACGGGAGTGGTCAGCGCATGGCACGTTGACCGGAATTCCCATTCCCAGATACCTGGCTTTCGCGCACCCTACAAATAGAGCTCGGGTCAGAAAAAGCGTTCCAGCCTAGGGGACGGAAGATAGCACGATTCTGTCTTGCTGTGAAATACGACAGGTTCGCAGGAGTCCGGCAAACCATCGTGAGGCGGTTTAGTTGAGGCTGACTCCATTCTGCCCCAAGAATTCACCCCAAAAAACCTTCTGCCAACCGCGCGTAGAGGACCGTGGCACTGCACGAAGACTTCATGATTCCTCAACGTTATAGAGCCGGGAGGCGGAAAAGGAAAGCATGGCACCAAGCTTGCTCACCTATTTCGATAGGTGCCCAATAGTCGGTACACAAACCAGCAAACAAGGAGGATATCCATGATGAAGAGCATGTTAATGGCAGTAATGGCAGTGGCGGTGGCGGTAACCTTCAGCGCGCCCGCGTTCGCCGGAGACAAGAAGGAAGAGAAGAAGGGCGGCCATGTGGTGATGGCTGAAGAGAAGAAGAAGGATGGCAAGGCCGACGAGACTTTCGGCGATAAGAAAGAAGAGAAGAAAGGTGGCCATGCGGACACCTTTGGCGATAAGAAGGACGAGAAGGGCGGAAAATAAGACTCCGTCTGGTGAGGTTGGAACTTTAGGGGCACTTCCACATCGTGTGGAGGTGCCCCCAAATTATTGTACGGAGTCGTTACCGCGGATACTCTCAGACAGGCCTGACCGACTTCCTCAACTTCCGTCGGCACACTACCTGGTCAGCGACGAGTCGAGTTCGACATGATATGGACGGCTTGTAATCCCACGATCGTTTTCCCATCTCGGATTGTGCCGTCCTGAATTCTTGTGATCGCTTGTTCCAGCGACATTTCGACGATCTCAAGCACTTCGTCGTGATCCAACTGCTGACGCCCTTGTGTCAGACCGGTGGCCTTGTAGACATGAATCACCTCGTCCGCAAACCCCGGAGCCGTGAAGATACTCGAGAGCAACTCAAACGAGGCCGCGCGATAGCCGATCTCTTCCTCCAGTTCGCGTGCCGCGCAATGCAACGGATCTTCGCCCGGAGATAATTTTCCTGCAGGAATCTCGTAAATGAACCCCCCGGCCGCGTGCCGGAACTGCCGGATTAAGACCACGGTCCCATCATCTTTGATCGGCACGACCGCGGCCGCCCCCGGATGACGGATGGTTTCGAGGTCCACCGTCACACCGTTCGGTAATTGCACGGTGTCGACGTTCAGTGTGACAACCTTCCCTGTGTAAATATTGCGAACCATTCGAGATTCTCCTCGGCTGAGCACTGTGCAGGTTGAACCGGGAGCGACCCCTCCGACTAGGGCGTCACTTACTTCGAGGGACGTTTATAGAACGCCGGCTTCACCACCTTCGCCGGAACCGCTTTTCCACGAATGTCGATGAAGAGGTCCGTTCCCGGCTCGGCATACTCGGCAGCAACGTACCCCAAGCCAATTCCCTTCTGGAGAAGCGGGGAAAGATTGCCGCTGGTGACTGCTCCGATGGGAGTCTGGGGTGAGGATACAGAGAGAATCGTGAACCCGTGGCGGGGGACACTTTTTTCCAGCAATTCAAAGCCGATGAAGCGCCTGGACGGGCCTGCTTGCTTTTGAGCCAGCAGGACAGGTTTTCCGATAAAGTCCCCTTTCTCGAACCGCACGGCCCATTCCGCTCCGGCCTCGATCGGCGTCGTTCGCTCATCGATATCGTTGCCATAGAGCAAATACCCCATCTCTAGGCGCAAGAGATCTCGCGCACCCAGACCAGCCGGCTTCAATCCGAACGGCTTGCCTGCGTGCAGGAGCTTGTCCCAGACTGGGTCGGCCGGCCCATACACATAGAACTCATAGCCGAACTCCCCGGTATAACCCGTTCGCGCCACCAGACACTCCACATCCGCCACTTGCACCATCGTGGATTCTCTGAGCTTGAGCTGCTCCAGTTGTGAGAACCCGAGCGACGCGACGATCGCCCGCGCAGCCTGGCCCTGCAAGGCGATTTGCGCGATCTCCGCCGAACGGTCGGAAATTTGACAATCAGGAAACGCCTGACCGTGCTCCGTCAGCCAGGATACGATCTTGGCTCGATTCGACGCATTGACGCAGAGAAGAAATACTCCGGCCTTCGCCAATCGATAGACGAATATGTCGTCCTTGATGCCGCCCTGCTCGTTGCAGACCATCGAGTACTGCGCCTGCATGGGCCGCAGCGCCGCCAGATCATTCGTCGTCATGCGTTGAAGCAGTGCTTCGGCCCCGGAGCCGGCGAGGACAAGTCGGCCCATATGGCTGACATCGAAGAGACCGGCCTTGCTGCGGACGGTGTGATATTCATCCACCACGCCGCTGTACTGGATGGGCATTTCCCATCCCGCGAAGTCGACGAGCTTGGCGCCGGCCGCCCGATGGCACGCGTGCAGCGGAGTCTGTTTCATAATGATCAGTCGAACGTCGGACAACCCGTCACGTCAGAGAATTCGAAGACCCGGACTTGATGACGTTCTGACCCGATAGACCTGATGACGTTCAATGGACTCCGAGGAGCTCGACGTCGAAAATCAGCGTGGCGTTCGGTGGGATCACTCCGCCGGCACCGCGCGAGCCGTACCCCAAATCGGAGGAGATCGTGAGTTTCCGCTTGCCTCCCACTTTCATGCCCTGGACCCCTTCATCCCACCCCTTGATGACACGCCCGGCGCCGAGGGGAAACGAGAAGGGCTGTCCACGATCGACGGAGCTATCGAATTTTTTCCCGTTCTCCAGCCACCCGGTATAATGGACGTTCACCGTCTTGCCGGCGACCGCCACCTCTCCGGTGCCGACTACCTGATCCACATATTTGAGCCCGGAGGGCGTTGTGACTTCCTGATTGCTCTCAGCCATGGAACCTCCTACTCCCAATGAGAATATCAGCATCAGCATCACGACGAGCGATGAAAAGAACCATGATTTCATAAGATCTCCTCCCTCACACTGTATGGCATGGTCAGGATGGTTGGGTCAACCAGGACTGGGACTTACCGGTCCCGTTCGGCAAAGAGCGCCAGACTGGCCGTGTACCCGTGCAAGAAGTTGCGGTTGCCAATAGGGCCGATCTCGCCTTGCGCAAAGAACCCCGCGATCGGAATCGGTCCCAGCTGTTGCGTGGTCGCAGCCGCATCATGGTTCGGCCGTCCAAAGAGCCCCAGACCACGGCCGCAACAGCTGAACATGAGTGCGCCGAGGACAGGATGCCGATGACCGGCTCGGTCGGTCGCCAACAGGGCGTTCAAATCTTCCGTGGCTGAGTCCGCATCGCGAAGATGGAACTGCACCGTCTGCCCCTCTTGCACCACATCACCGATCGCGACGGCGCCGGTGGCGCGGTCGGCCCCGAGCAGATTGCGAATGAGAAAATCTCCGCGTTCGAACCGGTTCCGATGTTCATCGATCACGATCCCGAGGTGAAGCGCCCGATTGGCGCGTAACCGGTCTTCCTCCGACAGGGATTCGAAGACCGCCTGCAACCGCTCCAACGCCGGCGCGCCCCCGAGTTCATGTAGCAGATTGCGCTCCGCCTTCGTCACGACGAATCGCTCGCCGATCAGGCGGCAGCCTTGAGAAATGACTGGGCGAATTGCCACCGCTCCCGAAAGCCGGACCCCCACAAGCCCGCCATCGAAGACCTGGTCGTTGAGCACCAGCCGGTTCATGCCGGCCTCCTGTCCGCCTCCGGCCAGTCCTCCGACCGCCTTCGCTCCAGGGTAACGCTCTTCCAACATCCCCAGGATGTCTTGAACAGGCGCGGTGAAGGGATCGGCGAGCAGGAGGAACGATGCGTCGTGAGTCCCAGGCTCAGGCCATCCCGAGAGGTGAAATTGATCCTGGGTCGGTGAAAACGACAATCGCAATGGGTGCAGATGGACGTCGGGAAGGGCCGCGGCCCAAACGGTCACCGCCGGGGCCGTTTCCACTTCTTCCGCGCCGGCAATGACCCCCTCTCCACTGCAGCCGATCAGGAGGTTCGGATGAAGCGTGCTTGTCAGCGCCTGCGCCAAGAGATCGGCCTCGGCCGCATGATGAGCGGAAAAGAAGACGCAGGCGAGGTCGACCGGCGCGGCACCCAGCTGCGCTCGAATATCTTCAGCTACGGCCTGAGCCGCAGATTCCGTCTCCGCCGTTTTCGAGAGAGCTACTGCAAATTGCACGATTGCGCCTCATGATGGGGACAGATTAGGTGAGTCCGATATGTGTGTGGATCGCACAACCTCGGAGCGAGCGGGGGATCAGACGCCTGGATCCATCCGCTGGGCTCGGGTCTGCGCGAGCTTCTTATAATAGCGCCACAGATAGGAATGATAATCGTCCACCTGCGCCAGGAGGTAATGCAATTCGGTCGGATCTTCCGTTTCCAGCGCGTGAATCATTCGTGCCTTGAGGAACTCGGCAAAGGCTTCTGTCTTTTGCACCGCTGTCAGCAGTTGGAGCCCGCCACCGATCTGATAATCGCCCATGCCATTCCTCCAGGGTACCATTCGCAGGATAACGAGGGAATCGCCACATTTGCAAGCTTGGTTCACCTTACAATGGGGCGCAGGATGCGACGGTCAACAAATGCTCAGAACCTCAGGTGATCAGTTTCCTCGCGAACCGGACAGAAGTGTGTGGAGGCGCATGAGGTCGATGGCCTCGACCCGCCGGCCGTCTCGACCCGTCATCGTGGAAGCCATGGTGAGGGCGTTCAGAATGGCTTCTTCGGTGGCCTCGACCGTGGCGGTGATGAGCGGGTTCAGGTGGGTATCGGCCAGATGGGTCAGCTGGTAGATTGGCTCTTTCGGATAATGCGGAATGACGTTGGCGGTGGAAAAAGCGAGCATGAAGTCACCGCTGCTGTGGCGGGCAGTGGAACCGGTGCGGGCCAGGCCGAGCGCCGCGCGTTTGGCCAAGCGCGTGAGCTGGCGGCTGTCGAGCGGCGCATCGGTGGCGATGACGACGATGATGGACCCTTCGCTTTGGCCTGGCGAGAGCGCCTCAGACATCTGTCGTGATGGTTCGTAGAGTCTTCCCACCGGTACGCCCGCGATGACCAATTCCGGTCGACGGCCATGATTCGCATTGACGAGGACTCCGATGGTGTAGCCGCCTTCCTTCTCCGAGAGCTTTCGTGATGCGGTGCCGATGCCGCCCTTGAATCCATAGGAGATCATGCCCGTGCCGGCTCCAACGGTGCCTTCCTTCACCGGGCCGCTGCTCGCGCCGTTGAGCGCCGCGATCACATCCGGTTCGGATACATGGCGGCCTTGGATGTCGTTCAATCGGCCGTCGTCGCACTCGGCCACGACGGGTGTGAGCGTGTCATCGGAGATACCGATCTCCGGATACCGCATGATCATCCAGCTCATGACGCCGTTCGCCACGCGGGGGATATTGAGCGTGTTCGTGAGGGCAATGGGATATTCGAGGAAGCCCGACTCCGCGACCCATGCGAGGCCGGTCATTTCGCCGGTGCCGTTCAGCACGAACGAGCCGGCGGGGACCTTCTTGTGCCAGACATCCTCGCGAGGAATCACAACGGTCACGCCTGTGCGGACGGGACCTTGGCCCGGCTTAAGCGGTCCCTCGCCTTGAATGAGGGTCGTGTGGCCGACTTTCACACCGGCTACGTCGGTAATCGCATTCAGAGGGCCGGGCTGAGACTGTCCGATCACGATGCCAAGATCCCGTAGGCGTTGACGTTCTTGTGGTGATTCAGCCGTGGCAGGCGAGACGCACCCTGCGATCACGATGGTGAGGCACGACAGGGTGATCAGCCGAGCGATCCCTTGTCCTATCGCCTCGATAGAATGCCCGGCGCTAGACGTCATGCGTGCTGCCCTGATGCGGAATTCGCACATCGATCTTCGGATGTTCTGCTTGGATCGCCGCGCCCAAGGAGAGGGCCTGTTTCTCTTCACCATGCACGATGAAGACGGTGCTGGGCTGCGGAGTGATCGCTCGCACGTAGGCCAACAAATCATTGCGATCGGCATGGGCCGACAGACCGTTGAACTTGACGATTTGGGCCCGGCGCTTCGTCGGCACGCCGAAGATCGGGACCACATCCCAACCCTCGACCAGTTTGCGCCCAAGTGTATGTTCCGCTTGAAAGCCGACAAACACGATGATGTTCGCCTCGTCCAGAATCGCATGTTTGAGATGGTGAATGACCCGGCCGCCCTCGCACATCCCCGACGAGGAAATGATGACACAGGGCCCCCGCATGGCATTGAGCCGCTTGCTGTCTTCCTGCGACGACACGAAGTGGATGTAGCGCGAGGCGAAGACATCGCCCCCGGATGAGAAGGTCTTCATGGTCTCTTCGTCATAACATTCCGGGTGGCGCTTGAACACCTCCGTGGCCTTATCAGCCAGCGGTGAGTCGATATAGATGGGAATGGGGTCCACGCGACCCTCACCGACCAGTTCCTTGATCCGCATCACCAGCTCTTGGGTGCGACCCACGGCAAAGGCCGGCACGATGATCTTGCTCTTGTGTTGCCGCGCGTGGGCAATCAGGTCCTGGGCCTTCTTTTTCGTTTCCTCGCCGGCCTGTTCGTGCAAGCGATCGCCGTAGGTGGATTCCAGAATCAGGATATCGCAGGCCGGTGGCGGTTCGGGATCACGCAGGATCGGCATGTGGGACCGACCCAGATCGCCGCTGAACAAGACGGTGGTGCTATTGCCCCGTGCCGAATACTTGACGCGAATAGCCGCCGATCCCAAGATATGACCGGCGTCATGAAACGACGCCATCACGCGCGGCGCGAGCTTCAGTTGAGCTCCGTATCGTTCGCCTTCAAATGTCCTGACAATTTTCCGAACATCGTTGCCGTCATACAACGGCTGAATACAAGTTCTCCCGCGCCGCTTCTCTTGTTTGTTGACGTAGCGGCAGTCGTTTTCCTGCACACGGGCGGAATCTTCGAGCATGATGCCGGCCAAATCAGCCGTGGCTCTGGTGAGATAGACTTTTCCTGAAAATCCCTGTCGAGGAAGCACCGGAAGTGCTCCGGAATGATCGATGTGCGCATGGGAGAGCAGCACCGCCCCCAGCGACTTGGGTTCAAACCCGAAGTCTCGGTTCCGCCTGAATGCCTCCTCCCGGCGGCCCTGAAACATTCCGCAATCCAACAGCATGCGGAACCCCGGCACCTCTAACATATGTCGACTCCCGGTGACCGAACGGGCGGCGCCGTGGAATGAGAGTTTCATATGGCGTGTGCTCCATTGTGGCGTGAGATGAGATCCCAGATTTCCTGAGCTGTCTCGGCATAGTGAAACAGTTGCAGGTCCTGCTGTGTGATCAGGCCGCATTCGACCAGCAGTTGCCAGTTGATCAGACGTCCCCAAAAGTCCCGTCCTACCAGAACGACGACCACGCTCTCAGTTTTCCCGGTCTGGAGCAAGGTGAGCGTTTCGAACAACTCATCGAGTGTGCCGAACCCTCCGGGAAACGCGACCAGCGCCTTCGCTCGGATGAGGAAATGCATTTTCCTGATGGCGAAATAGCGAAACTGAAAGCTCAGCTTGGGTGTGATGTAGGGGTTCGGGTATTGTTCGTGCGGCAGGGTAATGTTGAGCCCGATGGATTTGGCGTTCACATCCGCCGCGCCACGATTGGCCGCTTCCATGATGCCGGGCCCTCCGCCGGTCACGATGACATAGTCGCAATGGCCGTCGATCTGGCAGGTCGACGAAACCAACCGGCTGAATTCTCGGGCGATCTCATAATACTTGGCGAGTTCGAGCTGCCGCTTGGCAATGGCGACTTTCTGCCGGCACGCGGGATCATTCGGCCTGTGGGCGGCTTCCGCTTCGATTTGGTGCAGCGCTTGTTGTGCCACAGTGGGCTCATGCAGTCTGGCACTTCCGAAGACCACGATGGTTGAGTGTATGCGTTCCTCGCGCTGAATCAGCTCCGGCTTCAGGAGTTCGAGTCCGATGCGAATCGGCCGAAGCTCATCGCGCTGGAGAAACTCCGTATCTTTATCGGCGGGAATATAGGAGGAGGATGTGATATCGGGCTGTGACGGCACCGCTTGATCGGAAGATGGTCGCTCCACGGTCCGCCATTATAGCTGCGGTCGAGGACAGCGGCAATTCATTATGGAGGGGATGTGGCTAGCACATCATCTGTTCGCTTTTTGTAGCACATGAAGTGTCCGGTTTAGGGTGCGCCCTCAAGGAGGGACACCATGACGCGGGCACGGATCCTACAGGAGGTGGCGGCGACTGAAGCGGGCACGGCCTTCGTCCCGTGGATTGGGACTGATCTCGCCGATGTGCTCTGTGTCCAGGAAGAGCGCGTCGTCCCCAACGACAATACCGTGGAAGTCACCGTGCGGGTCTATGAATACCCCGATGGCCCGTTGGCCGTCTTCCATGGCCCACGGTGCTTGGCGCGGTATCAGTCGGATGGGTGGGTGATCGAACCGGACAAGGCTCAGCCAGGTCGTCGTGGCTCGCCCCATGGATCGGACGCCCGACCGATCATTGCTCCTAAGTCAATTGTGCGCGAAAACATTTCAGCGCGCAGCTGACATGATTTGAGAGGACATACCGGACAGATCATGTGCTCCATACACCGGACAATTTAACTTGCTATCTACAGGTATTATGGAGGGGATCGTTTGTGTTGTTAAAAGGGATAGGGATGGAACGGAGGTCTGATGAGACTGCGTTGAAAACCTTGCTGCACAACAATCCAGTCAGGATTACAGAACACTTGGAACTCATCGACCCCAAGTCCGGTCCGTGAAAAGATCAAATCCGGATCCACGGGTGTCCAGGGTTTCGCCAACCATCCGAAGTTGACACGTGAATATTTCAGGTCGAGGAACCGGTATGTCGCGACAACCCCTGAGTCAGCATCCGTGAGGGTATCCGGTGTGCCGAGCTTGGTGATGACCTCGGTCAATGTGGTCTTTCCCGGGACGATGAATGCGACGTTCTCCGGCGTGAGCGTCGTATTGAGGGTCACACGAACCACATTACAACCCATGAATGACAGACACACCACCACCGCCACGAGTGAGGGAAGGGTCTTTTTCACCACGCGCTTCACGTCACTCCCCGAATGGCCAAAATCGAAAACCCAAACTATCGGTGCGTTTCGATGAAATGACGTCTTCAACGATCCCGTCACGATTCATGATGATAAATACGTCATCGCTCTTGACTGAAAGGCGCGTGAAATTGAGGAGGATCAGGAGTAGGCTTCCCGCCTTTGCATCGTAGCGATAATAGTGGAAAACGTCCCGTCCGTTGAGTTGCAGCAACCGATCCGGCGCGCCCAGCAGGTTGACCACTTCCGTTTTCGTCGTCGTACCTTTCTGAATAGTCGCGACGATCTCGGTTTTGACGTCATCGCCGAGCGTCCCTCGACTGAAGGCACATCCTTGAAGCAACAACGCGGCGATAACGAAGCCATGCAAACAGCGACCGACTTTCATGTGAACTCCTTGTCTATTTCTGGGCGGCCCCATGCCCCAGGACGAAATCTTGCTCGAATACCGTGTATACGGACGGAGTGAGTCCCACACGCTGGTACACGGTTTGAGCCCTGCGATTCTCCCGTTCCACATACAACCTAATCCCGCAGACCCCTGGATCGGCTTTCGCCTTGGCCAGGACATGCGTGTACATGGCCCGAAACACCCCTCTGCCTCGCCGATCCGGTTCGACGTAGACACTCTGGATCCACCAAAAGACCCCGTTCCGCCAGTCGCTCCATTCATAGGTCAGCATAAGCTGACCGACCAGCTTGCATCTTGTGTCTTCTGGAAGTTCCGCCACGACATACGATCCATACCCGGGACTTTCTAAGAATGCGAGAATGCCCTGACGCAGTGTTGGTAGGTGGAGCCGGCGATTCTCGGTTTCGAGTGCCATGGCTCTATTGAATCCGATGATGGTCTCCGCGTCATCCTTGGTCGCTGGTCTGATGTGGATGCTCTCAAGCGTCATAGATCATGTGGAACGTGAGGGCGAGGCGTCGAGCCAACCGTTTGGGGGACGATAGAATCCGGCTGAAAACTCCATTTTCATCGCATCTTCGACAGGAAGATTGATCGACCGCAGCGCATGTTCCGGGATAAAGGCCAGGAAACCGGTAAAGGGGTGAATCGCGGTGGGAACGAAGACCATGAACAGGGTGTGGGAAGGCTCGACTTGAACGGATGGAGGCGCCGTCCCCATCACAAATCCCAATGCCCAACAGCCGTCGCGCGGAAACGGAAAGGCAACGACCTTGCTGCGCCCGAAGCGCGAGCGAAAATTCAGGACATCCGTCATGCCTTTCAACGTGAGATAGATGCTCTGGATGAGTGGGATCTGCTCAATCCTGTGCTCGAGCTTGGCCAACCAGTCTCGACCGACCATATGTTCACCGATGATGCCGGCTAGAATGAGCAGAAGCACCAAGAGGAACAGGCCGAGTCCAGGGAGGGGATCCAACATGTATCGACCGATCAAGCTGTCAAGCGTCGTAAAGAGCGTCGTGAGAATTAAGAACGTAGTCCAGGCCGGGACCAGAATAATGAGGCCCGCCATGCATGTTTTCGAGAAGGCTTTGATCATAGCGACACACCCTTGAGGATGCCTGTTCAGTCTAGCAGATCTGATAGAGGATGAGGAGTGCGTTCTGACGGCTTGCGCTTGAGATGCCTATCGATTATTCTACCGGTTGTTACACATCGGGAGATCGATGGTCATGAGTATTGATAAAGAGCTCTTGGCAATCCTTTGTTGCCCTGAGACGAAACAGACGGTGAGTCTGGCGGAAGAGTCTCTCATCCAGAAACTCAATGCCGCGGTGGCCCGAGGCGAATTGAAGAATGTGGGAAAACGTCCAGTGTCCGGCGAGCTCGACGGTGGTTTGATTCGCGCCGATCGGGCGATCCTCTACCCCATCCGTGACCATATTCCAGTGATGCTGATTGAAGAAGGCATTCCGCTCGAGCAACTTCATTGATCCAGCTGTTCCCGTACCTTTTTGGTCATGCATTTCTGTGACGGACCGGCGATTGTCCTAGCAAAGCCGCAAAGCTTAGGCTCTCTTTCATGATGCCCTGTGATATGACCGTCGTTGGGTCTCGCCTTTTTGGACGATACGGCTTTTCTCAGTCAGAATTCATGGGTTGTGATTGACCTCTGATCAAGAACTCAGTTGCTTATGCAAGAAGAGTGATTCGCAAGCGTCTCGGATGCTACGGCCGTGACTGGAGAAGGTGTGAAGAGGCTAGGGGGCGACAATCTGAGGGGGGTTCGCTGGATGGTCCGTCTTCGATCCCGTCGAGGTTCCACAATGGATGCAGAGATACTCATACAGATTTCCCGTTGGCAGCACCAGGAGAAGTCGCTCTCTTGTCGGAGTGGCCGCACGGCATCGCGGACAGAACAGGAGAGAAGCATTGAGTGAGCCGAATTGGTCTTGTGGAGCGTTTGTGGAAGGGCGTTGCCGTCTTTGGGGAGGTCCGGCAACCCCAGGAATCCATTGCTTGCCTGGTCTGCGCGTGGGTGGAAACATGAATTTATCTTAGTGAGAAGTGGAAGTCTTGGTCAAGACTTAATCAGTTTTAGCATGAGTCAGACCAATGATGCGTCCACATAGCAATTGGTATGGCCGAAGGTTGATCCAACTGTCGTCACACCTTGAGAAGGCATTATGGGGTCAAGGTCGCTTTAAGAAGTGCGCTTGCCCTGTCCGGGCACGATACCCTAAGCTGGTGGCTGGTGATCGATTCCGTTTTCCCTGGGATTGACTGGAGAAGGCGGGGCCGTGCCTCTTCTGAGCCAAAGAGAGACAGCCGCCCCGTTTATATGAAAGGATCTGGGTCAGACGGTGGTTTTGGCGGACTCGATCTCAGTGGCTGTAATGAGGCTTGATAGATAATCTGCAACGAAATTGAGGGCTTCCTCCCTCCCATCAGCCCGTCGTCCCTTTTCTCTTCGCTGAACGGAAAGTTCATGTTCCAAATCGGATTTGACTTCCCCAAGGATGCGCTGGAGAGAAGAAGGCGTCAGGTTCGTGTCCATGTCCTCTAGTTCCTGACAGCGGTCGAGAACCCAATTGAGGCCTTCAATACGTCCGGCGTAATGCTCCTGCTCAGCGGTATCGATCCTTGCCATCGCGGTGGCAAAGGTCTGTGCTTCGTAAATCAAATTGTAAAAACTGGTGACGGCCCTTTGTAACGATGGATTCATAATACTCCTTCTCCTTTGAATGAGACGTAATTATACATCAGTTTGGAGTGCCGACAAGGAGTATTTTTTGTCGTGGTCTTTTTATGTGAATAGGAGCGAATGAAACTCGTTCATGAAACCATAGTAGAGAGACGCAAAATCCTTTAAGCAATCCGGGCTGGTTTCCTTGAGCCGTTTGAAGAAAAAAACCTGTGTGCGTGGATCGAGCTGCTCCAAAAGTTGGCTCAACTGAGCCATGGAATAACTGCCAGATGGAACGCTGAGAATATAATGGACAAGGCGCTCGACGAATTGTTGAGCGACATATTCACTATTCAGATAGCCATCTGGGAGTTTACCTGAGGCGAGAAACTCATCAAATGGAATGGCTTGGGCAGCAAATGGAACTGCTTGCTGCTGATGTGATGTCACGCCGGGAGTACTCCCTAATACAATAGCAAGGACACCATGGGAAAACTGTACTGGACATGGCCTGTCTCGTCAAGCGCACAGAAGAAGCAGTACTGCTGAGCCAGAAGACCGATACAGAGGGATAGTTGGCTCTAGCTGATTTAAGATCCGTAGGTATATTGAAAGGCTGGGAATTGGCGACGAGTTTGACTTGAGGGTATTCGTTTTTGGGGAAATATCGCTATACGTAGCTCTTCAAAAATGTGATCCGAAAGCGTGTGATCCGACCACTAAGAATTTAGGCTCCTGAAAAACATGGGGGCGGAGCCTCTTCGAAGGGACCCCGCCCCCATTTATACACAAGACCTGCGTTAGATTATAACCAGGTGACCCGTTCAGCCGGCCGGATGTAGATCGGCTCTTCGACCTGAATCCGGGCCACTTCCTTGCCCGACTTATTGAAGCCCAAGACGGTGTCGTTGTACATTTCGAACCGCTTCCCGTGGATCTGCGTTTCAAAGACTTTGGGCCCCGGGATGACATCGTAGCGGAACACAATCTGCTGACTGGCCCGCCAGAGCTGCAGCACGGCCAACAGTTCGCGACTGGGGACCAAGTATTTCTCAATGGCATTGTCCACGCCGGGCCCGAACATCTGCCGGGCATAGCCCCGCGGGGAATGCCGGGGGGGGATGTAGAAGCCATTGGGCTCGGTGCCCCATTGCGGGTACAGCGGCAAGGCGACTTGCTCTACCCGAATGGCGTAGTACAGCGGATGCCACCGATCTTCCGCCCACAAGCCGTCCTCGCCGATCCGCATCAAGCTCTGCATGCGAATCTTGCCGACACAGGCGGCCATACAGCGCGTCTCCATCGGCTCGCCGCCGGTCAGCGGATCCTTGCCCTCGATCCGGGGATAACAGGCGATACACTTCTCGCTCACCCGCGTCGTCCCGCGATACATCGGCTTCTTATAGGGACACTGCTCGACGCACTTCTTGTAGCCCCGGCACCGGTTCTGATCGATGAGGACGATGCCGTCCTCCGGCCGCTTGTAAATGGCCTTGCGGGGGCAGGCCGCCAAGCACCCCGGATAGGTGCAGTGATTGCAAATCCGCTGGAGATAGAAGAAGAAGGTCTCGTGCTCCGGCAAGCTGCTCCCGGTCATTTTCCACGGCTCATCCCGCGAGAAGCCGGTCTTGTCGATGCCTTCGACCAACGCTCGCATCGAGGTGGCCGTGTCTTCGTAGATGTTGACGAACCGCCACTCCTGGTCCGTCGGAATGTAGCCGATGGCGGCCTGGCCCACTTTGGCCCCGGCATCAAAAATGGTCATCCCTTCAAAGACGCCGTAGGGCGCATGGTGTTTCCGCCCCACCCGAACGTTCCAGACTTGCCCCCCCGGATTCACCTGCTCGATCAACTGCGTGATCTTGACGTCGTAGAACTGGGGATACCCGCCATAGGGCTTGGTTTCCACGTTGTTCCACCACATGTATTCCTGCCCTTTGGAAAAGAGCCAGGTCGACTTATCCGCCATGCTGCAGGTCTGACAGGCTAAACAGCGATTGATGTTGAAGACAAAGGCAAACTGCCACTTCGGATGCCGTTCCTCGTAGGGATACAACATCTTGCGGCCCAGCTGCCAATTATAGACTTCCGGCATCGTGTGCTCCTTTCAGTCGCAACCGTTATTCGTTACGCGTGAATCGTGAACCGTTGGAGACCCACTCCTGCGCTTCACGGTTCACGCCTCACGGTTCACGTCTTCCTCAGACTTTAATCTTGATATGTTCGCCCTTGAGCCACTTGATCATGAACTCGTTTTCTTGCCCCGGCGTGAACCCCGTCCGGACCGGTTCCCACGGCCCACGGGCCCCGATGCCGCCGTCTTCCGCCTTGGTGATCCGGATGAGACATTCCTTCGGCACCGTATTGACCGCGTGGTGATCGATTTCAAACCCCCACTTAAACTTCAGCCCGTTTGCAGATTTACCGGGGAGCGAGTCGGTTTGATGCATCGGCATCAGCCAGCTGCGCGTAAAGGACTGCTGCGCGCCATACCGGAAGTTCGACTGATACCCGGTGTCGATCGCGATCGCGCGCCCATCCGGCCGGGTTTCATGGCCCTTGACGGACTTCGCGGTCGACACATAGGGCGCATGCTTGGCCATCGTGACGTGGTACGGATAGGCCGGATTGTACTTCGCGCGAATCATCAACCGCGCGACCTTGTAGTAGGGATCGCTGGGTTTCCACCCGCGGTAAGGCCGGTCCACCGGATTCCCGTCGATGTAGACATAGTCCCCGTCGTTGATCCCACGATCTTTGGCCGCTTGAGGATTGATATGCACCTGATGTTCGCCGACCCCCGGCGTTCGCTTGTCCATCCGGTACGGATCGCCGAAGTTGGACTCGTAAATCTGCACCCAGTCGTTCACCGACCACTGACTGTGCACGCGATGGCGCGTTTTCGGGGTCACGCAGTAGAACTGGTACCCCTTCTCCCACAAGGGATTGCTGTGGCGTTTGATTTCCTGCCACGCAAGCTTGATGTTCCTAATCATTTTGTCGTCGTGATGTTGGGCCGCAATCGGAATGCCATAGTCGTCCGGCCGAACGTAGGGGTTCGTCGTGAAGATCGCGTTCGGCAAGTAGGGCGTCGCCTCCGGACCTTCCCGATGGGAGATAAAGTTTTCGCCGTACTCGATGGCTTCCGGTTCGATACGATAGCTCTCGATGCGCCCTGATCTGGTCCACATCGGCTTCGACTCGTTGGTCTCCTCCCAGAGTGGATGTCGCGGATAGGTCCTGACCATCACCATCCAGCCCTTTTCCGACTTCAAGAGCACATCGGCACTGTAGCCGTAAAACGTGCTGGATGCGTCAAGGAGGCGTTGTGCATACACGTCCACGCGATTCTCATAGACAAAGTGGAAGACGTCTCTCATTCGTTTCTCGCCCGTGATCTCGGCGAGTTTTGCCGCCACCCCCGCAAACGTATCTGCATCGTTCCGCGTGTCGTACAGCGGCCTGATCCCACCCTTCCAAATCTGCACCCACGGATTCGACACGGTGGCCGTCATTTCCGGATAGGTGAATTCCATCCAGGAGTTCACGGCAAAGGCGATGTCGGCGTGGTTGACGTCGGACGTCATTTCGATGTCCTGGGTGATGAGACATTCGATGTTGGGGTCGACGTTCCGCACCATATCGTAATGGTGCTTGGCGTTGTTCAACAGGTTGACGTTGACGACCCAACGGAACTTGCTCGGCGTCGGCATGTGGGTCTTGCCGGTGAAGACCTTGCGTCCATACTTCGGCGTATTGACAATCAACGCGGTATCCCCGTGATTCCAGTACGCAGGCTCTTCGCCGTAATAGTAGTTCCTGTACTTGATTTCTTTCCCATGGGCATTGGCGTCCAAATTGATGTGCCAGGGATCTTCCGATAAGTGTACGCCGCCACCGACGCCAGACCAGGGCGTCGCATTCCAAATTCCCACCTTGTAATTGCCGGACCAGGTATGGCAACCGGAGCCGAACTTGCCGATATTGCCGGTCAAGGTCAGGACAAGGGCAGCCGCCCGCCCGTTCGCCGTCATATGGAAATAGTGACAGACTCCTTCGCCGTTGTGGATCGCGGCTGGTTTAATGGTGCCCGAGTCGCGCGCCCAGCGGACCAGGAGATCCTTGGGAGAGCGGGTGATCTGATGCGTGGTATCGAGATCGTAGTCTTGGAGGTGGATCAGGTACAGCTGGTAGATGGGCAGCGCGTCGATTTCGCGTCCGTTCAGCAGCTTGACTCGATAGGTACCCGTCAAGGCCGGCTCAATCCCGCTCTTATCGAAATGCCAGCCGACCTGCTCACGATGAAGCGGGACGGCCTGCTTCTTGGCCATGTCCCACACCATGAAACCGCCTAGCCGTTCGATGTATTCCGGCTTCAACGCTTGGATCCGGCCGGAATAACTGTGTGAGAAATCAGGGAATTTATAATCCTGGATCACATCCCGTGGGTCCAGATACTGGAGAGTATCCGTGCGGACCAACAGGGGCATATCCGTGAACTGCTTGAGATAGTCGATGTCCTGCATGTTCTCATCGAGAATGATTTTGCAGGCCCCGAGGAACAACGCCCCGTCCGATTGCGGGCGAAGGGGAATCCAGTAGTCGGCTCGCTGGGCCGTCGGATTGTACTCCGGAGTGATCACCGCGATGCGCGCGCCGCGCTCGATCGATTCGAGCTTCCAGTGCGCTTCCGGCATCTTGTTCTCGACGAAATTCTTGCCCCAGCTCGTGTTGAACTTCGTGAAGCGCATATCGCTCAAGTCAACGTCGCAGTTTTGCGTGCCGTTCCAAAACGGCTGTGAGGGATCTTGGTCCCCATGCCAGGTGTAATTGTTCCAATACCGACCGCCTTGCGCTTGGTCCGGCCCGACCTTGCGTATCCATGTATCCAGCAACGGCAGGACGCTGTTGTTGAAACGGGTGTTGGAGTGTTTGCCGATGAACCCGAGAATGGGCATGCCTGCCCGGTGCTTGAAGCAGCGCACTCCAGCGCCCTTCATCATTTCAATCATCTCCGGCGCATAACCCTGCTCGCGAAGGCGTCGCGCGCCGGCCTCGCCACTATACCGCGTGGCAATCACAATCATGGCCTTGGCGGCATAGGTAAAGGCCGTATCCCAGGAAACGCGAAGCATATCGTCTAAAAAACGACTGTCAAACTTATATTTGCGCTTGGCTTCGGGGGTTAACTCCGGGGATCCGTCGTCGGCCCATTGTTTCCACCCCTTCCGCATCAA
>NZ_CZPZ01000014.1 GCF_001458775.1 Candidatus Nitrospira nitrificans | reverse complement strand
GGGAAGATCTGATTAATTCACGTTTCCACTCGGCAATCTGTTTCTGGGGTGATCACCAGGGTGAATTCGGTGGGCATCCGCTGGCTCGGAAGCCTTTTTATCGGGCGCACCCACCGTCCGATGGCCCGCTGTCCGCCTCCGGACACACGTCTTCTACGTCCCCGCCATGAGCCGCCGTCGCGCTACGTACAGATTCGCCAACCCGCAGCTGATATGCAGCCAATGGGTATTCTTCGCCAACCCGCGATAGCGGACTTTGGCCCAGCCGAAGATGCGCTTGATCACCAAGAACGTATGCTCCACTTTGGCCCGCACTTTCGATTTCGTCCGGTTCCTGGCCCGCTCCTCCTCACTCAGCGGTCGATAGCGGTATGCTTTCGCCTGGATGAAACTCTTGGCCTTAGGCGCATGCTGCCGGATCACCTCGCGTTGCCCACTGTAGGCGGCATCGCCCCACACCCGAGTCTCCTGGCCATGCAGCAACTCCGGTAACATCTGACTGTCATGCACATTGGCAGCGGTCGCCGCGACCGAATGAATCAGTTTCGTCTGGCTGTCCACGCCGATATGGGCCTTCATACCGAAATACCACTGATTGCCCTTCTTGGTCTGATGCATCTCGGGATCCCGCTCCTTTGTCCGGTTCTTCGTCGAACTGGGCGCACTGATGATGGTCGCATCGACGATGGTGCCGCGGCTCACCTGGAGCCCTTGCTTCGTCAGATACGCACCGATCTGTGCAAAGAGCTGCTCACCCAACTGGTGGGCTTCCAGGAGGTGGCGAAACTTGCAGATCGTCGTCTCATCGGGTACGGGCTCACGGCCCAGATCAATCCCGACGAACTGTCGCATGGCCCGTGAGTCATACAGCGCTTCTTCCACAGCTGGGTCCGACAGGTTAAACCACTGTTGCAGGCAATGGAGGCGCAGCATGCGTTCGATCCCGACCGGTGGACGCCCCGGCCCATCGGCCTTGGGATAAACCGGCTCGATCACGGCCACTAATTCCGCCCATGGCACCACGCGATTCATCTCGTCGAGGAACTGCTCACGGCGGGTGGGCTTGCGATATTGCTCAAACGTGACCTCGGCAAACGTCGATTGCTGCATAGATGCGCCTCCTCATCAGGACTGCGTGTCCTTTAGCACATCCCGCGGGAAGAATAAATCAGACCTTCCCTAGCGTAACGTTCTCCAAGTATCCGTTCGCCTGAGCAAGTCGAAGGCGACAACGTTCAAAAAATTCCTCCCTCCGGCCCCCCTCAAATCGTCTCATCTGTAACGGATCTGTAACGGAATTCAAAATAATGTTCCACCGCGCTCTTGTCCTGTTCAGAAACCGTTTCAGCCGATATACGATGCGATCGCGAATTTACATTCGGCTCGATAGCTTCTTGTTGCAACGCCACGCATCGGCATGCTGGCGCCTTTTGGGAGCGCTGTGTACTGCCTTCGTCGGACTGGCCGCCTGCGGACCCGCAGCATCCGACGACAGAGCTGGTCATGAATTGGAAGCACCGATGACCAACATATCGCCGACATAGTCAGCGCAGAAAAGGCACAGCGGCAGCGAGGCCAGGCAGGGGTCCCCGGACGTATCGAATTCGGCCCTCAAGGATCTCGCCTCACAAGATCTTCACCCAAGAGTGCAAGCCCTCAACGCAGTCTTTGAGGCCATGGAGGATGAGGACGAAGCCGTCCGGGCCAAGGCCACCGCGATCATCGAACGACGATGCGCCATGGAACAGCATGTCATTGACCTGACGTTTTCCACGACAAGGAGCCACAGCGGCCAACTCATCACGATGAGGCCATTGAAGAAAAGACCGAATAATGCTGACTAAATCACCGTGGAGTCCGATCGGCAAGAAAGATCGTCACCCTCACGGGGACGATGAGGACCTTAGGCATGGTGGTATCGTCAAACGCTCACATTAATCGTCGCTGCGGTAGCGCTGGCCACTGTCAGAATAGGAGGCCGCATGAGCAAAACGTTTATTGCCCTCATGATATTGCTATTGATAACCGCTATATTTTCTTCAAGCTATGCTGACCCCAATTGGTGTCAAGACGAAGAGCGAGAAATTAATAATTACCCTGAATATGGCACGAAGTTGGATGAGGGCCAGATGACACGTTTGCGCAATATAGCGGCAACAATCGTGCGGAGCCAAAGTTCCGGATCCCCAATCCTTACTGTCAATGTTGTAGGTCATGCTGACCGAGCATTAAGAGTTGCACCAGATCAACGTGCGGCCAAGGAGGAGACTGTCAGTCTGCAGCGTGCGAAAGATGCCAAAAATCAGCTTGTGGCCATTCTGGGCACATTGCCAGGCGGTCCAGGCGTAATTTCAGTCATAGATACTCCAATCGGTGCCGGAGCAAAAAACTTGAAGATTCAGAATCCCAAAAACGAAAGCGAGATGCGCCTAAATCGCCGTGTGGTTTTTATGTGGTCTCGCTGCCTTACACCGAAGCGACAACCAGATATTCCACCTCGTGATCCATCTGACTATCCGGACGATCCGAATAATGTTCCCGCCGGAACACGGTTCAAAATGAAAATCTTGGACGGCGTGGGATTGAGTGGCGCAGCCAGTGGCTTCTCCTACTACTCCTTCCTATTTTGGGATGTTGATAATCATCGGATTGCTGAATACACGTATACGGCAACCATCACGGGCAAAGGCATACCGCCGTTTTCCGAGGCGGGAGAATCTAACTGGAGTGAGGTCTTCACGATTTCCAAGCCTGCGCAGGTAGATCAATTGGAAGGTTTAGGGCACCACGCTACAGGTTCCATCGGTGCAGCGAGCGGACTAACTTTCGGTTTTAACTCCCGATATGGAGCCGCAGGGTCGACTGCAATATTCACAGGCCCATCGAAGTCTATTGGCATAGAAGGAGGCAATGGGCCTCTAAAAGTCACGCGAGGAACGGTGCAAGTTTACAACGGACCTTAGCCCAAATTGTCCATCGGACGTACCTGCTCCTATTTACAGGAGATTGCACTAGGCGCTGATGCGCCAACGACATGCGAGGGAATGGTCAGCTAAGCATGGCAAGATTTGTGGTTAGGGCGAAACGGGAAGGAGAACGAGATGAAGATATCACGTACCAAAATGAAGTTCATTGTGTTCGTTTCGGTTCTGGCCATGTCATCCGGTTTAAGTTCCTTAGCGTTTTCGGACCAGAGACTTGATCATTGCAACAAAGTGCTGGAAGGCGACCTCTTCAATAAAGTCCTTAAGCAAAACAGTAATATAGAGACGAAAAAGAAGACTGCATGGTCAATGTTCTTACACATGACAGAGGACGAAGCATTCAACACATTTCAGAGTTTTTATCAGTCAACCAAGAATCAAGGATCGGGAGGGGCCGTTGAGTTTCTGAAAATTGCCTTGGGCGGTAATCATGATTACAGCCGGGGAATCACTGAAGAGCAATTTCGACAAGAATTTCGGAAGATGCGAGAGCTCAATAAGAGCTCGAGTTCATCAGACACGAGTTCAAGGACGGCTAAGATCTCCAATCTATCAATGGTAACAAGAGATGAAGCATCAATACGTGCATGGGAAAAATGTGTGTCGCAGGATAAACTACCCGGCTTATATGCTTATGGCAGCAGGCGCGAAAGCGGTCAGGCGTTTATAAAGGTCATTTGGGTACCTGGAGACTTTGGGGGATCCATGCCAAACGTAACTGTAGACTTTGCCGTTCCGGATGGCGTGACCATTAAAAATTTGAATAAAGACGGTCGTGCAAAAATAAATATCGGCGGCGGGAGAGCTTTCGTGGTTGAAAGTGAAGAACCAGACAAAGCGATTGAGATCTTCGTTAATGCGAACGTTCCCGATAAGTTTGATGATACCTACGAGACAATCATTCCGTCGACGCGAACTGTTGAAATGAAATTCCCAGACGGTACTTCACAGCCGGTTCCTCAGATTTCTGAACCAAAGGGAGAGGGGATTTTGAGTATTGGTCAGTCTATAGAAGAGTTTCGAGAGAGAGGTGGACGGATGCGGATGGGTCCGGCAATCGGAAATAAGTCTACAGATAGCGGAAGTAAGATTAATCCCAGAGGCAAGATAAATTAAATTTTGACTTTTTTAACAATCGTATTGGCGCCTATCCTCATATTTCCCCAGGTGGAGATTATGCAAGGTCATTACGGAAGGTCTGATTTATTCTCCGCTCGCGATGTGCTAGAGGAAACGCAGTCCTGATAAGGAGGCGCGCCCATGGAGCAACAGACGTTTGCCGAAGTCTCGATGCGACCATCATCCGTGCGCCCCAGTTCGACGAAGAATCGCACCAAGGAGCGGGATTCGGAGATGCATCAGACGAAGAAGGGCCACCAGTGGTATTTCGGCATGAAAGCCCACATTGGAGGGGACAGCCGGACCACACTGATCCATTCAGTCGCGGCCACGGCGGCGAATGTCCATGACAGCCAGGTTACCGGAGTTGCTCCATGGACAAGATACGCGAGTGTGGGCTGATGCCGCGTATAGTGGACAACGTAAGGTGATTCAGTACCATGCGCCACAGGGGCTCAGTGTTTCATTCAGACCAAAGCCCATCGTCATCGGCCCCTCAGTGAGAACGAGCGGGCACGGAACCGGACGAAATCGAAAGTCCGGGCGAAAGTTGAACATGCGTTCTTGGTCCTCAAACGGATCTTTGGGTGGGCCAAAGTCCGGTACCGGGGGCTGACGAAGAATACCCACCGGCTTCAGATTAGCTGCGGATTAGCGAATCTGTACGTGGCACGACGGCGTCTCTTGACAGAGACGTAGGAACGTACGCCCCGGAGCCTTGCAACGAGCCATCGGACGGCGGGTGCACCTCATGAACAGGCTCCTGAGGCCAGTGGATGCCCATCGAACTCGCGTTAGTGACCAAGCCCAGGAACAGATTGCCGAGTGGAAACGTGAATTAATCAGACCTTCCTTAGAAAGCAAGCGCTGATTGTCAGTCAGATGAAGTTGACTGCTTCGCCATTCATTTATGGTCAGCTGAACCTATAATCGAATCATCGTGCTGTTTGATGATCGCCTTGAGATCCTCGCGGATCTTCTGTGCGTCGGCGTTTGGGCTCGAAAAATCAATCTTGACTTGGTCAATTCGTCCACGGCTGCGTCTATTGGCTTGCCACTTCCTCCCAAAACCGCCGGAGGCTGCAAAGGTAGTGACGAGTGTCGCCGCTGCTGCTAGACCAGCCGCGACGTCGTCTCGATATGTCACGACTAACGTCTGGACCCATTCTGACTTTAAGACCAACGTAGCAAGAGCGCTCAACAATCCTGCTACCGCGAGCGACCAGTGATGGACAGCGCTCCAGAGTTTGGACCCCCTGTTGTACCATTGGTTTCATTTCGCCTCTTTCAACAAACCGTTGCGTGCTGGCATTGGCATCACCCGCCATTTTCTAACTGTCGTTCGATGCGCAACCATTCCTCATAAGAAATCAGAACCGCAACAAGATGCTCCTGTTCGTCGGTCACAAGCTGTTTGTAACGAGAACCCATAACTTTATCATAGAGAACTTAAGAGAAAGTTTAGAGTGGCTTCGATCCTGAATATGATCTGCCGTCCGACCTGGTTCGGTCGTTAGGTCTGATGGGGTCGCGATGATCGCTCTTCGGACTTACCCAATCTCGTCAGTGCCCTTGTTCGGTGAAGGCCAATCATGATATATACCACGGTATTACCATCAAGGAGATCTTAGGTCATGCGCAAACATCGCAAGCTCGCTACGGCCAAAGTGTTTCGCAACGGACGCAGTCAAGCGGTTCGCCTTCCCTTGGAATACCGGGTACAGGGCTCTGTTGTGTCTATCAGGCGGGATGAAGAAACGGGAGACATTATTCTGTCACCTCAGCGGAAACGCTCATGGGCACAATTTTTCAAACGCCTGAAACAATTTCATGCCTCTGGGGAGGTTCCCGCTGACTTTCTGACAGACCGCGACAAGGCGCCAGCGGCGGAGAGGAACCTATTTTGAAATCGGTGATGCTTGATACAAACACCGCCAGCTATATCGTGAAGCCTGGATATCCCAACGTGCTGTACTGGCTGGAACGCACCTCTCGGACTCAAAAGATCACCATGTCCGCCGTCACGCGTGGTGAATTGATCTATGGGCTGGCCCTCAAGTCTTTTCCCAAAGTTCTGACGGCCGCGGTCAATGATCTCTTACACCAAGTGAGCGTGCTTCCGTGGGATGCGTCCGTCTCGGATACATACGGAAAGGCACGTGCGTGGTTTCGTCAACAGGGAATGACACTGGCCGCTCTCGATATGATGATTGCGGCGCATGCCATTGCCGAAAATGCGACATTGATTACATCAGATACGTCATTTGAGCCGCTGACTTCTCCTGCCCTGAAGCACTGCCCATTTCGTTTGTTGGTCCGAAACTGGATGGAACCTCCGTTTGAGAACACATAGCGTTGCCGAACAGGGCCCGAACGACAAAAGACTGAGAGAAAGGGCTGCTTGTATTGGGAGCAAGAGTTTGACAGGGGAATGCACTCGCGACTCACCAATTCGTGGTGAGAACAAGGGAGAGTCGCCTGAGTCGGGTTCTGAAGAGTCGGGAGAGTGTCTCGGAGAGCTTGCTCGTCTGATACAGGCTTGCTATGTTGCGATTCGCTGAGATGATACAACCTAGGAGGTCTTATGAAAAAGACGACTGCTAAAAAAGTTGCCAATGCCGGAAAGCAGCTTGCGCGAAAAGGAAAGACTCTTCGAGGCAAGGCCGGCGCGACGGCTCGTCAACTCAAGAAAACCGTTGCCGATGCTGTCTCCACATCGAACCGGCGGCTCAAGAAAGGGATCAAGAAAACGAAGTCCACGCCCGCCAGTCGGCAGGCACGCAAGGTCGGTCGAGCCGTCGGCGGCTTCCTGGGCCAAGCGATCGGCCGCGCCGAACAGCTTGTCACACGAATCGTGAAGAAGAGATAACAGAGAGCGATGAAAGGAGACGCCACAGATGGCTCAACGACCTTTTCAGACCGGGGCCGTCGTCAATCTTGTTGCCGGTGAAAGCAGCAAGGAAACCGTTGTCGTAACCGTTCCCAAAAAGAAACGATTCCACACCCACTATCTCGGCATCAATGGTTTCGGACACTCGAATCAACCGCTCTTCTATGCCGTTCACGTGACGACCCGTTCGAGGGTCGGTATCTATCCCATTGCGCCGACGGGCGTGTCCGAGATCGATGAGCCGGAATTTCCGACAAGGTTTTTCGGAAGCCAGGAGGCGATTCTCTACGCGGATCCTGGCTCCGACCTCATCTTCACGGTCTCGCGCAAGGAAACCACCGGCAATGTACGGGTGTTCATGGAGATCTGCGGACTGCTGGTGGATGTGTGAGTGATGGACTGAGCGGATTGCTGATCGAAAATCCTCATGAGAGACCCGAAACCTCAACAAGAGATGTTTACCTATGACCGCTGCTCCAAATCCCTCGTCCATTTTGCAAACTGCCTTCAGCTTCTGGAGTTCCAAAGTTCTGCTCACGGCCGTTGAGGTCGGTCCGTTCACTGCAACGAAATTTTCCCCTTGACAAGCTACCTACCTACTAGTAGGATTGCCTTTATGTCTACAACAGACACCAGAACGGCCATTATGGACGCGGCGCAAGCGTTGATTCAGCGCGGCGGTGCCAACGCGATGAGCTACCAGCACATCAGCGACACGATCGGTATCCGAAAGGCCAGCATCCACCATCACTTTCCCACGAAGGAACATTTGATCGAGGCCGTTATTCAACGGTACGCGGCCTATTTCTTGAAGCTCGTCGATGCCATCGTCGAATCGAAGCTGGATCCTGCGGCTAAACTACGCAAGTATGCCGGGCTGTTTGAGGCCACTCTGTGTGAGGGACAACAGGACAAGGCCTGTCTGTGCGGCATGCTGGGTGCCGAACTGGCCACGCTGGGTCATCCCGCTGCCGCAGGGGTGCGACGCTTCTATCGAGACAATGAAGCGCGACTTGCGAAGATTCTTGAGGAGGGTCTCAATAAAGGAGCCTTTCGTTTCAAAGGCGACACAAAACTGGTGGCGGCAATGATCTTCTCTCTACTGGAAGGCGGCGCATTGGTCGTTCGGGCGGAAGGCGGACATAAGCGGCTGCATACCATGGTGGAACAGACCATCACATTGCTGCAACGATGACGGCGTGTTTTTTTACCATGGAGACCTACCTACTAGTAGGTCTGCCATTCACAATCTAACCCTATGGAGGATGCGATGAGAACGATCGGAATTATGGGAACGGGGCGTATGGGAGTGAGGCTGGCAGAGGCATTTGCAAAATCCGGCGTTCGGGTAACGCTGGGTTCGCGCGATCCGCGGCGGGCAAAACGGATTGCCGAGGGGCTGAACATCTTAGGCATTACACCGGGAACCTATGAGCAGGCGATTCAAGCGGAGTTTGTCCTCCCCGCCATGTTTCTCATGGATGGAATAGTGACAACACTGCAGCCTTATCGGCAGGCCTTGGCTGACAAGATCTTCATCGATATTACGAATCCGTTCAACGACGACTATTCGGATTTCATTCTGCCTTGGGATACCAGCGGGGCGGAAGAACTCCAGCGGCACTTTCCTGAAACCCGGATCGTCGGGGCATTCAAGAACGTGTGGTGGGAGGTCTTTGATGAGCCACGGTTTGACGGAACCGTGAGCGACGTGTTCGTCGTCGGCGATGACCTAGCCGCCAAGCAGACGTTTCTCAGCATCGTCGAATCGATGCCATTCCGTTTCATCGACGCCGGCAAGTTGGCCAACGCGCGTGTCGTCGAACGGATGACCCTCTTGAGTGGTGAGCTGGGCCAACGCTACGGCTATTTCCCACGCATGAACTATCGTTTCGTTGGCAAACCCTGGACGCCCGGCTCTGCCGACCGCTATGCCCATCTTATCAAGGCCGCGCCTTAGGAGAGAGCACGGTGACACCGGAAGCGCGCCTCCATGAGCTACGTCTGACCTTACCCGATCCGCCTCTGCCGCTCGGCGCGTACGTACCGGCGGTGGAGGCAGGCGGGTTGCTCTTCGTCAGCGGCATGTTGCCGGTGCAAGAGGGACGCCCGGCATGGAACGGACGTCTCGGCGAAAGACTGTCGGTGACGGAAGGCCGTGATGCCGCAAGATTGGCGGCGCTCAACGGCCTGGCTGTGGCTCGTGCCGCACTCGGATCGCTGAATCGTATCCGGCGGCTGGTGCGGCTCACGGTCCACATCTCCGCAACGCAGGATTTCGGTGAGCATGCGAGAGTTGCGGACGGTGCTTCGGAGCTGTTGGCCGCCGTATTCAAAGACGGCGGCGGCCATGCACGGCTAGCCGTGGGTGCATCGTCACTACCCGCTCATATGCCGGTCGAGTTGGAGCTAATTTTCGAATTGCAGTGAACGGACTGGATTGCAGGAGGACGGTATGGAGATGACTACCCATCACGGATTTCAGACCATGTTTCATGAGGGACGCCTCACGCTCGGCATCTTTGCACCCATTGAAGCCTATGAGGGCAGCATTCCCACGATGCGCGACCACCTGGCCCGCATCTGGCGGGCTGAGCGGCTGGGCTTCGCCGCGCTCTGGGTGCGCGACGTGCCGCTATACGATCCATCGTTCGGCGACGTCGGGCAAATCTACGACCCATGGGTCTATCTCGGATATGTAGCGAGGCATACACGGCGTATCGCGCTGGCCACCGGCAGCATCGTGTTGCCGTTACGGCATCCGCTGCACGTCGCCAAGGCGGCTGCCTCGATCGATCAATTATCGAGCGGCCGTCTTGTTCTTGGCGTCGCATCCGGCGATCGGGCCGTGGAGTTTCCGGCGTTCGGGCTTTCCCCAGAAGGTCGCGGCGACCGATTTCGCGACTCATTCAACCTGTTACACCGGGTGTGGAAAGAATCGTTTCCCGAGATCGACAGCCCCTTCGGCTTGCTGCACCAGGTAGATCTGCTGCCCAAGCAACTGCAGGCACCCTGCCGCTTCTCGTGACAGGTAGCAGTCGCCAGCCGATGGAATGGATTGCGGCGCACAGCGATGGCTGGGTGACCTACCCGCGTCCGCTTGCCAAGCAATCTGACATGATTGCGCTGTGGAAACGCTTGGTGGACGACCACGCACCGGACCAGTTCAAGCCCTTTGTGCAATCTCTGTACATCGATCTGGTCGAGGATCCACATGCTACGCCCAAGCCAATCCATCTTGGTTTTCGCTTGGGCCGGAGCGCCCTTCTAGATCTGCTGAAGTGTCTGGAAGCTAAGGGGGTAAATCACGTCATCCTCAACCTGAAGTACGGCAGTAGACCTGCCAGCGAGGTACTGGAGGAGTTAGGAGCTGAGATCCTACGGTGGTTTTCCCAAACAGGAAACGGAGGATGCCTCAACTGCGGCAGTAAGCTTAGGGCAACCTGCTCGCTCCGGCGTGTAACACTAACAATTGCTTGGCTTCGTCACCATGCTACCCGTGACGGGGGCTTGAGAGCAATTCCGTGAACGCGCATACTGCCGATGACTTGTCCGGACCGTGGATCATAACAGGTTTCGGCTAGGCCGCGGGGCGACGACTGGCTAGCTGACGGCTCGCTAAATAGGCAGTCTTGCCAATGCAATTGATCAGCCATCCACGGCCAAAGTAATATTTGAGCTGCCGCGTTCAATGTATCTTGCATTCAGGTCATCACATCACAGAAGTAGGTCCTGATTTGTGCATATTAATAGGATAGATTAGAACCTACCTCGAAATAGTCTTTTTACCGAGAGAGCCGCTGAAATTATTTATGGGTATTGGCGTCTTGCAAAGTTCAGAATCCTATGAAATATCGAGCTCTGTTCTGTAACCTGCTTCGGTGCAAGGGAGCAGATGCTGCATTCCAATTTTAAGAGATAAGATAGGTCCTCATATGAATCCATCTTCCATTTTGCAAACCGCCTTCGGTTTCTGGGGCTCCAAGGTCTTACTCACGGCCGTCGAGGTCGGCCTGTTCACAAAACTCGCCGATCGACGTCTCACGGGGGCGGAGCTGGGCAGGGAATTGCAATTTCACTCACGGGCTAATCCCGATTTCTTTGACGCGCTCGTGGCGATGAAGTTTCTCGACCGCGACGGCGACGGCCCCGAGGCGAAGTATGTCAATACGCCGGAAGGCGCCCTCTTCCTCGATGCTGCGAGCCCGCGCTATATCGGAGGGATTCTCGTCATGCTCAACGCGCGGCTGTTCAAATTTTGGAACGATCTGCCGGAGGCGTTGCGGACGGGACGGCCGCAGAACGAAGTGAAGCATGGACAGAAGGGGATGTTTGAAGAACTCTATTCGGATCTGCCCAGGCTGGAACAATTCATGGAGGCCATGACCGGCATTTCACGCCTCAACTTCGAGGCGTTCGCGGAGAAATTCGACTTCTCGAAATACCAGACTCTTTGCGACGTCGGCGGCGCGACCGGCCTGCTCAGCATCGAAGTCGCGAAGCGACATGCCCATCTGCAATGCATCAGCTTCGATCTGCCGGTGGTCGAACCGATTGCGAAGAAATATGTCGCTGCCGCCGGATTGGAACATCGCGTGAGCGCGACATCCGGTGACTTTTTCAAAGATCAGCTACCGAAAGCCGACCTCATCACGATGGGCATGATTCTGCATGACTGGAATCTGGAGAAAAAAATGCATCTGATCCGAGCCGCCTATGACGCATTGCCGACCGGCGGCGCGTTGGTGGCCATCGAAGCATTGATCGATGATGCCCGTCGCGAAAATGCGCAGGGGCTGCTGATGTCCCTCAACATGCTCATCGAATTCGGCGACGCGTTCGATTATTCCGGGGCGGACTTCCGTCGGTGGTGCGGTGAGGTGGGCTTCACACGGTTCGAGGTCATGCCTCTCGTCGGGCCATCGAGCGCGGCGATCGCCTACAAATAACCGGCCATCACCGAGCGAGCCACCTGCCCGGTAGTCCTGTCCGCTTGACTCTCTCTCCCCTCCCCCGTACGCTCAGTCTCCTATGGGCGTGTCCACTCACAAGAAAGTGCTCATCGTCGAAGACGAACAGGACATCCTGCAGCTCGTGACGCACTATTTAGAGAAAGAGGGATTTCGACCCATCACCGCGACCAGTGGGCTCGACGCGCTGAAAAAGGTCAAAGAGGAGAAGCCCGATCTGGTCGTCCTCGATCTGATGTTACCCGAGATGGATGGGCTCGAAGTCTGCAAACGCCTCCGCTCCATGCCCGGCACCGCCCTGCTTCCGATCCTCATGCTCACGGCGAAAGCGGAAGAATCGGACACGATTGTCGGGCTGGAATTAGGGGCTGACGATTATGTCACCAAGCCGTTCAGCCCCAAAGCGTTGGTGGCGCGTGTCAAAGCGCTATTGCGTCGCATCGCGCGCGCCCCCGCTGATGGCCCGGAGGTGCACCACTATGGCGCGCTCACGATGAATGTGGCTCGGCATGAAGTCAGCCTCGGAAAACACGAGATGCCGCTGACGGCAAAGGAATTCGGCCTGCTTGAGCATCTGCTTCGGCATCCCGGGCGTGTGTTGACCCGAGAAGTGTTGCTCAACGCCGTGTGGGGCTACGACTACTACGGAACAACCAGAACAGTCGATGTGCATATCCGCCGACTCAAACAAAAGCTGCCGCTCCTCGAAGATGCCATCGTGTCCGTGAAATCATTGGGCTATAAACTGAGGGATCTCGACTGATCAGGATGACGTGGTCGATTCGATGGAAAGTGACGCTTGGCACGCTTGTGGCGGTCGCCTGTGGGCTGCTGGTCGCCGGCGTGATGACGGTCAAGTCCCTCGAACAGCGGTACCTCGCGCAATTCGGTGATGAGCTGGAGGCAAAAACCAAGCTTGTCGAATACGGCTTTCAACCGCTGTTTCTCTCCTCTTCTTCACATCCGACCCCTTCCTCTTTGCAAGAGACGGCGCGCGAGCTCGGCACCCGAGCCTCCTCCCGCGTGACGCTGGTCGCCGCAGACGGAACGGTGCTCGCGGATAGCGCCCTCCGAGATGCCGACGTGCCCGCTGTTGAAAATCACAGGTCTCGGCCGGAAATCCAACAGGCCCTTTCTACCGGACACGGAGCGGATATCCGCCCAAGTCATACCACCGGCCAGCGCACCATGTATCGCGCGGTGCTGCTACACCAGGCTCAGGATACGGCGCCGATCGCCGTCCGCGTGGGCCTGCCTATGGCCATCGTCGAACGCGAGATGGCCGAACTCAAACAACACCTTTTTCTCGCGCTCGGAGTCGCCTTCCTCGTCGCCCTGACGCTCAGTGTCTGGCTGGCTCACAACATAACCAGACCCCTCTCGAAGATCGCATCGGCCGCCCGGCAACTCAGTTCCGGCCACCAGACGATGCCCATCAGAACAACCGCGCAAGATGAAGTCGGTCTCTTGGCGACGACGCTGAATACCATGGCGGACCAGCTGCATGCCAAGATCGACGAACTCTCGGAAGATCGAGCCCAACTGCTTGCCGTCCTCACCTCGATGGTCGAAGGCGTCATGGTCCTGGACTATCGCGGCCACGTGTTGCAAATCAATCCGGCGTTGGAACGGATATTCGGCATCTCGCGCGTGGAAGCGCGAGGGCGTCCCTGCGCCGAGCTGTTCCGCCATCAACGACTCAATGACCTGGTCACGACCATTCTCGGGTCACGCGTGCCGGGCGAGGATGAAATCGTGCTGCCGCTGACGGGACGATGTCTCCAGATCGAAGCCTCCCCGGCAGGGGGAGAACGGGAAAGCGAAGCCTGTCTCGTGTTGGTGTTTCATGACATCACCGAATTGCGGCGTCTGGAGAAGATCCGGAAAGACTTTGTGGCGAATGTCTCTCATGAGCTTCGGACCCCGCTCACCTCCATCAAAGGCTACGTGGAAGCCCTGCTGGACGGCGCCAAGGACGACCCCGTCGCTTCCGCGAAATTCTTGGAGATCATCCTCAAACAAAGCGATCGGCTGAATCTGATCATCGAAGACCTGCTCGAACTCTCGAAAATCGAATCGGGCCGCGTCTCGCTGAAGGAAGAACCGCTTGAATTGCGTTCCGTCGTCGACCGGACGCTGTCCATGATCAAACCGATCGCCGATAAGAAACGGCACCGTCTCGTCACCGTGGTCGATCCGTCGCTCCCTCCGGTGGGGGGTGATGAAGGTCGGCTTGTGCAGGTCTTGACCAATCTGCTCGATAATGCCATCAAATATACGCCTGAAGGAGGAACCATCTCGGTCGGCACCAAGCTTGTTCTCTCGGTTGGAACTACCGATTCAACAGCCCGAGCGATCGATCTCAGCGTCGCCGATACCGGAATCGGTATCCCCGAGGAGGACCGGCCTCGTGTCTTCGAACGGTTTTACCGCGTCGACAAAGCCCGGTCACGCGAGTTGGGAGGGACGGGACTCGGACTGGCGATCGTGAAGCATATCGTTGAAGGCCATGGAGGGCAGGTGTGGGTGGAGGCGAATCATCCTCAGGGAAGTCGGTTCGTGGTTCGACTTCCGGTCAGCGGTGGCAAGCGAGTGTCCGCTCAGTCGGGCGAAGCAAGCAGAACATAGACGCTCGCTCCCGACAGCGGATTCACATGAGGATGGACGACAGGCGAATGGCGCTCCCGCCCTCCTGTCGTTACCAGCGCAGGAGACCCGTTGCCCAGGTTACTCCACCGCCGAAAGTGCCCAGCAGCACCAGATCATTCGGTGAGATGTTCCCCCCGCGAACCGCATCATCGAGCGCGATCGGAAGAGAAGCTGAGGACGTATTGCCGTAGCGCTCGATCACCGAGGCTAAGCGGCTCTGCTCGATACCCAAGCGTTCGGCGACCTGAGACAAGATTCGACCGTTGGCTTGATGGAGCACGATCTGTTTGAGATCGCCTGGACTGGCGCCGAATTCTTTCAAAATCTCCAGCACGGCCTGTTCAATCCGTCGAACGGCTATCCGAAAGAGCGACGCTCCGCGCATACGAAGCGAGTGCTCCCCCTTGCGCAGCGTGTCGGAGGACAAGGGCAGCCGGGATCCGCCGCCGGGGAGTCGAATGAGTCCATGATGCGCCCCATCGGCATACAGCCTGATCCCCAGAATCCCCCGCCACTCGGGAGTGCTCTCCTCTTCACCCCGCAGGATGACGGCACCGGCCCCGTCGCCGAACAGCAGCGCCGTCGTCTCATCTTGAGGATCGAGCGAACGAGACTTGACTTCTGAAGCCACGACCAGACAGGTCCTGACCTGTCCGCTCTGAATCATGGCCTGCGCCATCGAGAGCCCATATAAGAATCCCGAGCAGGAGGCAGACACGTCGAACGCCCCCACTTGTTTGCAGCCTAATCCTCGTTGGACCAAGCAAGCCGTTGAAGGAAACGTCATGTCCGGAGAGGTTGTGGAAAGGATGATGGCTTCGATTGAAGAAGGCGAACAATCAGCGGCATCAAGTGCGAGACGGCTCGCTTCAATCGCCATATCGGAGGACGCTTCGCGTTCGCCGGCCCAATGACGTGTCCGGATACCGGTGAGTCGCTGGATGCGTGCCGGAGACAAGTTCAACGTCGGAGCGATCGCGTCATTGGGCACGACCCGGACAGGAAGATAGCTACCGGTTCCGATGACCCTCGATCGAATCATGACTCTAAACCCGATCTATTTGAGCGAAATTATTCAGACTTCCGACGTGGAGCGGGATTATAGGGGGGCATGAGGAAGCAGGTCAACCGAACCGTTCTTGTCATTGCTTTTTCCCCATATCCTTGCTATGTGTTTACGGGTATGTTGCCCCTCGAAATCGCAGCTTCTCCGCTCTCACGACTATCACGACTGAGCCTGGCGGCTTTTCTCGGCGTCGGTTCGCTGTTCATCACCTCCTGCGCCGGCGATATCGGCCCGGGCGACGTTCGAAGCGGGATCAAGAAGGTCTTCAGCAGCACCGACGAGCAAATTTTTCTCGGAGATACCGTTGAGAACCACTACCACCCCAATGTCATCATGAAACGGGGGGAAGCCTATTTCGAGAAAGAGGAGTATGCGGAGGCCTTAGTCGAGTACAAACACTTTCTGGAACTCCATCGCAATCACGTCCTGGCTCCCTATGCAGGATTCAGGATCGGGGAAATTCATTTCAAGATGGCGAAGACCATCGATCGTGACCCTGAGCCGATGCAAAAGGCCATCACCGCGTTCGAGCAGATGAGAAAAGAGTTCCCCGGCAGTCGCTATGACACCCAGGCGCTGCAAAAGCTCGAGGAATGCCATGATTGGATCGCTCAGATGCATCTCTTCGTGGGACAATTCTATTACCGGCGGGGCTCCTACCTCGCCGCCACGCACCGGTTTCAGCAAATCCTCCAGGCTTACCCGAATAAGCCCATCGCCGCTGAAGCCCTGTACTCCCTTGCGAAGTCGTACCATGAAATGGGTGCGGACGATTGGGCAAGGGAGAATCTCGTCGTCTTGGTAGACAAGTATCCGAACAGTACCGCCTCAGGGGCCGGGAAGAGCTTGCTTGAGAAAATCGGGGGGGCCCAACCGAGTACGCTCCTCGCTCAGAAATCGGAATCGGTCCCCCTTTCCGACGCCGGCCCAGGGATGGTCCGCAGCAATCGGCCGGCCGTCAGCCCATCTCCACCTCCGGCAATCGGAATACTCGGCGTTCCTCCGGCGCTCGACTCGCTTGGGGCGGCCGCCGCCACGACACTGGGGCAGGGCTTTACAGCCTGTCGTCTCGGCGCCTGGTGCTGATCGGGTAATAACGAGTGCCGAGAATCAATCTGCCGGCCGATGGACGCCCTTCATAAAAAGGCGTTCAAAAAGATCATCCAACGAGCGACCGAGAACGACGTTGGGGAGCTTTTTCAACCCCCGTTACTGGCCCAGATACCAACCGATCCCGTATCGCTCCAAGAAACTGGTCACCATGGTCAGCGAATTGGCGTAGATCATCACGCCGACAAGGATCAGCAAGACTCCGCTCACGGTCGAAACGCCCCACAGATACGCCCGCACTTCCTTGAAATAGGCCAGAAATCGATCGACGCCCAGTGCCGTGAGGAACAGCGGCAAGCCCAACCCCAACGAGTAAAAGGCCAGCAACACGACTCCGCTAAAAAGAGAGTCGGTCGTACTGGCATATAGAAGAATGGATCCCAGCACTGGACCGACACAGGGGGTCCAACCGGCCGCGAAAGCAACCCCGATCAGGAATGACCCCAGGTATCCGGCGGGTCTATTACGGAATTGATACCGCTGTTCCATCTTGAGGAACTTCAAGTTCAGAATCCCGAGCAGATAGAGCCCAAACACGATAATCAACGCGCCGCCGATACGGCGGATGAGATCTTGATGGGTGATCAGGATCTGGCCGAGAAAACTCGCCGAAGCCCCGAATGCGATAAAGACTGATGAAAACCCCCCGATGAACAACAAGGAGTTCACGACGATGGCCTTCCTAAACTTGACCCGCTCGGACGCATCGGTCAACTGTTCGACGGACAGGCCTGTAATGTAGGAAATATAGCTCGGCACCAACGGCAACACGCATGGGGATACAAACGAAAGGAGTCCCGCCGAGAAAGCGGCAATGAGCGAAATCTGTGGCATGGATTGTGTCATGGTTACGACTTCATCAGTTCATGGATTAAGTCACGGGCCTCCGGAGAGTCCCAATCACGAGCGCCGAAAATCTTTTGTCGCACGATGCCTCGGCGATCGACCATAAAGGTGAGCGGAATCGAACGGGCCCCGTACGTCAGGCCCACGCGGTATTCCGAGTCATGGAGAATGGGAAACGTGAATCCCATTTCTCGCTGGAACGGGCGGGTGACCGCCGCGCCCTGTGAATCCGTCGACACCGCCAAGATCTCGAACTCCCTTCGCGATAACGTTCGATACAGCTGTTCCATCGCCGGCATCTCGACACGGCAGGGCCCGCACCAGGTCGCCCAAAAATTCAGCAGGACGACCTTCCCTCTCAGTTGAGATAGACTCATGACATTGCCCGAAAGATCACGCAATGTGAAATTGGGGGCTTCGTCACCGATTTGGACAACGCCACGCTCGAAGCCTGGCCGTTTCTTCGGTTGGGGAGACTCTGCCTCGGAGGATGGCGCCATGCACAGCGCGCCGATCGCCATGACGGTGAACACCAAAGCCGTTCGATGAAATGTCATGTTAATACGCGAACAAACACACGCTTACTCTTCCGTCACGGTAGCCATAGCCGCTAGGATCACGCGCCCGTCACTCAGCGGTCAGCCGATCGTCTTGTCACGACGGTATGTTACAAGTCCGCAAAAACCCGAGTCAAGCAAGCGGCGCGTGACAAATTTTTCCCCCTACGATCGAAATGATGGACAAAGCCGACCGATCTCTCTAGAATTGCCGAGATTTGCGCGTGGTCTGACGCTCGGTACCACTCGTCACAGTCACAATCAGCAAACACAGCGGCGCTGGCTTTCCATAAACCTGAACCCACGAGGGGCACATGCGAGACAATTTCCTGTTTACTTCAGAATCGGTCACTGAAGGACACCCGGATAAGATCGCCGATCAGATTTCCGACGGCATCTTGGACGCCATCATCGCGCAAGATAAATATTCCCGCGTCGCTTGCGAAACCATCCTGACTACCGGCATCGCCCTCGTAGCCGGCGAGATCTCGACCAAGGCGTACGTTGAAATCCCGGATATTATCCGTGACGTCATCAAGGATGTCGGCTATTGCGATGCGTCGTGGGGGTTCGACTATCATACCTGCTCGGTTCTCACCGCCATTCATCAGCAATCCGGCGATATCGCGATGGGGGTCGACTCCGGAGGGGCCGGCGACCAGGGCTTGATGTTCGGCTACGCCACCAATGAAACGGCTGAGCTTATGCCCATGCCCATCGTCCTGGCTCACCGGCTGACCAAGCGGCTGGCAGAGGTGCGCAAAAAGAACCTTCTCAAGTGGGTGCGGCCCGACGGCAAATCCCAAGTGACGGTCGAGTATAAAAACGGCAAGCCCGTTCGGATCGATACGATCGTCGTCTCCACGCAACACAGCCCCGAGGTCACCAGCAAACAGATCGAGCGCGACATCATGGAAAAAGTCATTAAACCCGTGATGCCGAAAGGTCTCTACGTTCCAACCGGCGTGAAACATCACATCAACCCCACCGGCCGTTTCGTCGTCGGCGGTCCGATGGGCGACACCGGCCTCACAGGCCGGAAAATCATCGTCGATACCTACGGCGGACACGGCAGTCATGGCGGCGGCGCGTTTTCAGGCAAGGATCCCACAAAGGTGGACCGATCCGCCTCATATATGGCCCGCTATATCGCCAAGAATCTCGTCGCCGCCGGCTTGGCCGACAAGTGCGAAGTGCAGCTGGCCTACGCGATCGGCGTTGCCGATCCGGTATCTGTCCTCGTCGACACCAAGGGCACTGAAAAGGTGTCGGTCGATATTCTCGATAAGCTCGTGCGCAAACATTTCCCCATGACTCCCCAAGGCATCATCGATCATCTGAAACTCCGGCGCCCGATTTTCCGAAAAACCGCGGCATACGGCCATTTCGGTCGCACGGAGCCTGAGTTTACGTGGGAGAAAACCGATAAGACAAAGGCCTTGCGCAAGGACGCCGGGCTCTAAGCGTCCGAAGCGTAGCATGTCGGCAAAGGGGGACGGGTTCTCCACCCGTCCCCCTTTGCATGATGACGCATGATAACCATTAACCGTTGACGAATGTCGATGAGCGTTTCCGAGAAGGAGGGTGTCGTGGATTACGATGTCAAAGATATCAAGCTGGCGGATCAGGGGCGGTTAAAAGTTGAATGGGCCGAAGCCACGATGCCCGTATTGCGACTCATTCGCAAACGATTCAAGCGAGAGCAGCCGTTGAAAGGGGTGCGGGTCACGGCCTGTCTGCACGTCACGACGGAAACCGCGAATCTGGCCATCACACTGAAAGCCGGCGGGGCCGATGTCCGTCTCTGCGCCTCAAATCCTCTCAGCACACAGGATGACGTGGCTGCGGCATTGGTGCAACATGAAGGCATTCCAACCTTTGCCATCAAGGGTGAAGACAATGCCACCTACTATCGCCATATCGAATCCGCCATCGCGCACCGCCCCCATGTCACCATGGATGACGGGGCCGACGTGGTGTCGCACCTCCACTCCAAACGGAAGGAACTGCTGAAGAACGTCATCGGCGGCACGGAAGAAACCACCACCGGCGTGATCCGTTTGCGCAGCATGGCTGAAAAGAAGGTCCTCAAGTTTCCCGTCATCTCCGTCAACGACGCCGACACGAAACATATGTTTGATAACCGCTACGGCACCGGGCAATCCACCATGGACGGCATCGTGCGCGCCACCAACCGGCTGGTCTGCGGGTCCGTCGTCGTCGTCGTCGGGTATGGCTGGTGTGGGCGTGGCATCGCGATGCGGGCCAAGGGCATGGGCGCAGACGTGGTCGTGACCGAGATAGACCCGTTGAAAGGTCTTGAAGCGTTGATGGACGGCTTCCGCGTCATGCCGATGGAACAGGCTGCGCCGATCGGAGACTTCTTCGTGACCGTCACCGGGAATATCCATGTGATCCGTGGCGAGCATTTCGCGGCCATGAAAGACGGGGCCATCGTCTGCAACAGCGGGCACTTCAACGTGGAACTCGATATCCCGGCTCTCGAAAAACTGGCCACCAAGCGCCGGGTTGTTCGCGCCGGCGTCGAACAATTTACGCTGAAGAAAACCGGCCATCGGGTCAGTTTGCTCGGTGAAGGCCGGCTCGTGAACCTCGCCACCGCGGAAGGGCACCCCTCCAGCGTGATGGACATGAGTTTTGCCAACCAGGCGCTCGGCGCAGAATATCTCGTGAAGAACTACAAGATGCTGGAGAAGAAGGTCTACCCGGTGCCGGCGGTGATCGACAAGGAAATCGCGAAGCTCAAGTTAGCCGGCATGGGCGTGGCAATCGACACCTTGACGTCGGAGCAGAAGAAGTATCTTGCCTCCTGGGAAATGGGCACCTAGCAGGATGCTGAAAATGTCTCTCGGCGTTGTTCTCGGTCGCTCGTCTCCCTGCAACGTACCGCGAGGGTATGCTTCGGTCGCCGAGCTCCCTGCGGCCTAGCCTGTGGAACGGTGCGCCTCGGCGCACCGGGGTGGGCGGGTGAGAACTGATGCCATTTTGAGCATCCTGATTCAGGCGACACTCGCCAAGGTTAAGAGCGAGTCTCGGCGCGCTCGGGTGAGTGTGAATAGCGCGCGGTGAGAGCACCCGCGCCACACCTGCTCAAAGAGAAGAAACAGAAAGGCCACCTCGAAGAGGTGGCCTTTCTGTTTCTGGTGTCCACCTTTGGCCTCCTACCTACCGAAGCTCTTTGCGGTTTTGTTTTGAGACCGATTGCAATCTCTTGCAGGAGTGGTAGAGTGAGGCCGAGGAGGCCTCTGTGAACTCCCGCGCGTCCCAACCGCTGTCGCTTACAGATTTTGAGATTTCCCCTGAACGGGGTTTCCTCCCCTCCGATCCTTGTGAAATGCTGCCTGACGCTTCCACGCTAAACCATCTCGGCGGCGAGATGCCGAAGCTATTGAGTGCGAGGCGGATTCGGCAGTTTATCGACGAACAACCGTCGTTGCTTCCTTCTATTCCACCCGGTTGGCATGATATCGAATACCGAGCCGCGATGAGGATCCTGTCCTTCGCCGGTCATGCCTATGTGTGGGAAACGCCGGGACAACCGGCCATCATGCTCCCCTCCCAGCTCGCCCGGCCATGGCATGACATGGCCCAAAGGCTCGGCCGTCCGCCGATTCTTTCCTATGCCTCCTACGCGCTGGACAACTGGCGCCGGCTGGATAGGTCGAAGCCGATCCAACTCGACAACATCGTGCTGCTGCAGAATTTTCTCGGTGGACTGGACGAAGAATGGTTCGTCGTTGTCCACATTCAAATCGAGCGGCAGGCGGGGCCTGGCTTGGAGGGCCTGGCGCGGGCGATCAATGCGGCTGCAAGGGGAAAGGATGAAGAAGTGCTGTTGGGCCTACAAGCTCTGGCGTCCGCGCAAACCGCCATGCGAGACACATTGCTCCGCATGAAAGAACGCTGCGATCCCTATGTGTATTACATTCGCGTGAGGCCCTACATTCACGGCTGGAAGAACAACCCGTCGCTGCCCGACGGCCTCATCTACGATAACGTCGAAGCTTACGGTCGACAGCCACAACTGTTTCGTGGTGAGACCGGCGCGCAGAGTTCGATCGTGCCCTGTCTCGATGCCGGACTGGGCATCCATCACGCGCCCGATCTCTTGACGGTCTACCTGCAAGAAATGCGGGAGTACATGCCGCCTCGGCATCGCGCCTTTCTTCATGCGCTAGAGAGCCAGACTGATGGCCAGGGGCGGGCACTCCTTTCCGGCTATGTCCATGATCACAGACAGAACCATCCTGAACTGTGGTCAGCCTACTGTGCTTGCGTCAACCTGTTGGCGCAGTTCAGAGAAATCCACATCGGCTATGCAGACAGCTACATCCATCGCCAGCATCAAACCAGCACGACCAACCCCACGGCCGTAGGCACCGGCGGCACCCCCTTCATGACCTACCTGCAAAAGCATCTTGACGAAACGAAACAGGCCATCGAGACCTAATTTCTATTAACGCTCGCTTCGACCGTATTTTTGCATTATTTGATCAAAAAGGTCCCATCCAAGTTTCTTACCACGCGTGGACTTCCATTTCTTACGCCAAACTACAGCACCTTTCGATACCAAAAGTTTGCCAATAACACGACTATCTTTTCGAACACAAAACTCAATATCGGCGCGACCAATCTCACGTTGGGGAATTGAAGAATTGACTCTATGTGCCATGACACCTCTCCTCAACATGGGAAACAAGGCTTGCTTTGGATACGCCTATACGTAAAGCAATCCCATACATATCTTGCCAGATCATTAGACGGATGCATTTATCTGCAAGGTCTGGCTTGAACACCGAACAGGATTGATCGGGCGCCTGTTACTCCCTGACTGTGAGTTTCGCATCTGTTCCCGCTTGAACCTTTATGTTTGGAACCACAGCGATCGCTTCACGTTTGGAATCTCTATTCTGTCTCTTCGTGTTCCACGTATAAACTGCACACAGATGATATGTGCCAACCAAAACATCATTAATGGTAAAACTTCCATCAGTATCGCTGTCTCCAAATCGTGGGAAACCATCGGGCAGATAGTCTCTTGGAACTAAGCAGCCCTGTTTTTTGACAGCTACTGGGTTGGAGAACCAAGTAGTTAGCTCTTTGGTAGCCGGATATAGCATTACGAATATTTCCGAAAACTCAGCCCCGCTAGAAGGTACTTCTGGATATACCACTCGCCCAACAATGCGGCCTTTGGGGTAATCGCTTAACAGTGGAATTGAGCTTTGCGGAGCTGATGTGGCCGCTGTTTGTTGCACCGAGGCCTGCGAGATTAAGATCTCCCAGTTCTTCATCATTCGTAGGGACTCGTGACTACAACGTTGTGCACGCGCCATAGGTAAAGTCCCATTTTTGACGACCCAGGCATAACGATCGGGATGCTGCCCATAGACCCAACATAAAATGTTGTAAAACCGTTGCTCGTTGAGTGCATTTTCATCAGCGAAATTGTGTGCTGGCGTACCAGCAACAGAGTTTAACCAATATGAAAATGGATCCTTATTCTTGGCAGAACTCAACCAAAAGTAATACGCACCACTGAGGGCTGCATCAGTTCCATCTTCCCCTACCTTGGTCAGTAAGACCGTTGAAAACCGATCGACTGCATCTTCTTCCCTCCCCGTGATAGGGATGTGTAGTTGATCAACTAGTGCATGGCCTAGCTCATGGAAAAATACAAACAGCCAGGAACCCATCACCACACGGCCCCGCTCACCTCCCGGCACATCAGCAAACGCCCGCTCGAAACTATCAAACAACTCATAGCACATGACAATCTTTGGTGGACCAGGAGCATAGTACGCATTAGGCTGCTGACACTCCTCGAGTCTAATGTATAGAGGGGAAGGAAGCTTTATGGACTGACTGAGACCCTCAGCGAATAGCTCAACATACCGCTCCTCCATGAACGCTCTGCGATAGGCAGCGTGACGTTGATTTACAACATCGGGGTATTCAGCAACAAATGAGCGAGAAGTTGGCTGGGATTCCGGACCGGCAATTGAAGCACTCCAAGAGAGTCCTAAAAGTAGACTAACGGTAAGAGCAATCGTAGTGACCTTGCACATATAATAGGACTCCTGATGGATTTGAATTATCGATAATTCATGATTCGAGCGTATCTACACATAGATCTCATTGTAGATGGCCAACGATACTGATTAGTTCACTAAATAGTGCGTAGTATAGTATCCTGCACTATGCATAGACAGGACGATGCCAGGACCTTGGTTCCAGCGGCGCAAGCGCACCTCCGGCGACTCGCCGTGAGAGCGGTGCGCCGCGGGTGTACGCAGACTGAGGCGGCCAAGCTTTACAGCGTTAGCCTGCGTGCGGTGAATAAGTGGGTGGCGATCGACAAGGTTGGAGGGTTGCGCGCCTTGAAACCGAAGCCCCGGGGGCGTCGGCGTGGCCAGGGCGGCCGGTTGTCCGTTACGCAGGCGCAGCACATCCGTCGTCTGATCGTGGGCAAGCTGCCCGATCAGCTGAAGCTGCCGTTCTATCTCTGGACGCGGGCTGCGGTGGCGAGTCTGATTGCGCGGGAATATGGGATCGGGGTCTCGCTGGTCACCGTGGGGCGCTACCTCCGGGCGTGGGGGGTGAGCCCGCAGAAGCCGGTGCGACGCGCCTATGAGAGGAACGAGGTGGCCATCGCGCGGTGGCTGAAACAGGAATACCCGATGATTGCCCGACAGGCCAAGCGGGAGCACGCCGCCATTTATTGGGGCGACGAAATGGGGCTGCGCAGTGACCACGTGACCGGGACAAGCTATGCGCCGGTGGGACACACTCCCGTCATACGAGCCACAGGGCAGCGCTTCGGGTGCAACATGATCTCGGCCATCACGAACAAGGGTGCGCTCGCCTTTATGGTGTTTCAGGGTACATTCAAGGCTCCCGTCTTTGCGGAATTCATGAAGCGGCTGCTCAAGCAGATGGACGGCAGGATCTATCTGATTGTGGACGGGCATCCGGTGCATAGATCCGGAGCCGCCACGCGCTTTGCCGCCAGACACGTCTCGCGACTGCGGCTCATTCGGATGCCGGGCTACTGTCCGGAACTAAATCCCGATGAGTTGCTGAACCAGGACGTCAAGACAAACGGGCTCGGCAAAAGCCGGCCCACCACGCGAACCGACCTCATGGCCACCGTGCGCAGCCATTTGTATCGACGTCAGAAACAACCGCAGATCATCATGAACCTGTTTCGCGAACAACATGTTCGCTATGCCGCGTGATGTACTACGCACTATTTGGTGGTCGGCTCAGTAATAATCCCAAGGATTTCATATTTCCGAGCAGAGAAATAGGGACCGGCTGAATTTCCTGCGGTCGGAAATCAGTGGGGAAATCAGGCCAAACGTGACCGCTGGCGAAAGAGTAAACCGACGCCCGGCAGAGGCCATGCGGGGACCGACAGAAATTCACAACAAGATTTTAGAATGCATTGACTCAAGCGGAGGATTCGAGCAGGGTTCGCATTTCTTGGGCAAGTCCTAATGCATCGGCCTGGTCGATGAGGCGCCCCCGATCTATCTCGTTGGGTTTTCGCACCGCCACAATGCTTCGGGCGTCCTGTAGATCGACTGGCCCTCCGGCGTAGAGCTTCAAGAGCACGAGCGCTTGCCAGTTTACGACCGGCACCAAACGACCAAATACGTTTAGGGTTTCAACTCCATTAAACGTAATGGCTGCCAATTTTGACGGCAGAACGATCAGCTGAACCGGCACTTCTTGCCCTTCATATTTCAGACTGAGCCTGAAGACTCCTCGTAGTGGATCATCTATGCCGCCCGGTTCGTACATGGCTCCAAGGTGAGTAGCCAGCGCCTGAGGATCCGATGTCCCGAGTGCTACGGCAAGATCAATGTCTTGTGTGGCTCGCGCAACACCCCATGCCGACACCGCAAATCCACCGATCAACGCGTACGAATGAAGCAGGCGCTCCTTCTGCGCTTGGTGTAGATGTCCAACAATCTGGCTTAGGGCTTCGGAGAACACCGGTTCAATTCGTAGCAGATATCGGAGAGGTTCAATGCAATCGTCAGCCGTTCTTCTGGAGTCTGACGTCTAGCCCGTTCAATCTTCTCGTCACCGAGCTGCTGACTCAGCTTGCTCGGTCGCCGTCGTGAGTCCTGCGAGATGGTCGGTTGCCGAGGTTTCATGAATCCAAGTATACATGGCTACGCTGGAACCGAAAAGGGCGAAGAAGGAAGCCGCTACAATCTGCAGCAGAGAAAGTTCGATGACTAAGAACGCGGCACTACCGCAATAATCCGCAGTGGCCCACCGGTCCCTCCGGTAATTTTCATGGGAAGCGCGATAATGTCAAAGCCGCGATCCGGTAGGTCATTCAGATTGGCAAGATTCTCGAACACCGGCACGTTCTCGGAAAGCAGTGCGACATGCGTCTCGAACTTCGTCGATTGGCCGTAGTCGATCGACGCCGTATCGATCCCCACAGCCTTCACGTGCCGTTCTCGCACCAGCCAGGCGGCTGCCTCCGGATGCAGCCCAGGGAAATGCAGCGCCCGCACCCCTTCTTGCTCTCTCAATTCTGTTCCCAGATAGTCCTTCCGATTCGGCCAGAACCGGGCATAGCCTGTATTCAATAGGACGATGGCCTGGTTTGGAATTCGCCCATGCCCTGCTTCCCATCGTTCGAAATCCGCGATCATCACGCGGTAATCTCGATCGCGACCACATTGCCCTGTGATATCGATTCGGACGCCGGCTCCGACCAGACGGTCGATTGGAATCTGGTCCAGCGTCTGCTTCCCTCTTGAAAAGTGAACCGGCGCGTCGATATGCGTGCCGCCATGTTCCGGCAGCTCCATGCGATTGGACGCATAGTAATGCCCACCCGCGGTATCCTCTGCATGCTGAACGACGAGCTTGAAACGCTGTTCCGTCGGCCAGACGATCGTATCTGATCCGAATGAATGGGTCAGATCGACAATCCGCGAGTGCTCCCAGACAATATGATTGCCTTGATGGTCCGCAACACATCCTGCATTTACGACCAAGCCCAGCACGGCCATCAACGTACTCGCTGTAAGAAGAATGGGGCTCTTTCCCATGAGATTTCTCCAACCATCTCTTCTTTTTCCTCTTCCAAGTCTCGGGTGGAACGGATACGCACACCTCCCCCCTGAGCAGGGCGTTCCTGCTGGTCTCACTGCGCCCGTCGAGCGAGCACCGCCCTTAATTGTAGATTATTATTGCTCCCGTGTGCGCGCTCGGGGAGCAAGAGACTAGCAGGGATGCCCTGCTTACTTCCCGAAGGCTTTTTTCAGCAGCGGTTCGATCTCGCCCTTGGCGGCCATCGGGTCGAGGACGTCGGTATCTCCATAGAACGTGCCGTCGATAAACACCTTGGGGAGCGTCGGCCAATTGGTGATCTTCGTCAGCGCTTCTCGTTTTGCCGGTTGCGACAGGACGTCGATCAGCTCGTACGGGTACCCATACTTATCGAAAAATTGCATGGTTTCCCTCGTGAACCCGCACATCGGCATCGTCTTGGTTCCCTTGCCGTAGATCAAAATCTTATGAGCCTTCACTTCGTTTTGAATTTCTTCTTCGATTTGGTCGGCCATGGTTTCCTCCTAAGCCTCATCTCTGGTGCGCGCGGTTAATTCGAGCGCATGGATTCGTCCGTCTTTCATCGGCGCGTCTAACGCTTGATAGATCATTCGATGCCGGTCTAAGAGGTTTTTCCCATGAAACCCCTCTGAGACGATCACGACCTTGAGGTGATTCATTGTTCCCGTACGGTCGGTCACCGTCACCACGGCATCCGGCAGGGACTTGCGAATATAATCGGTCAGCACATCTGGCGTAATCACCGGCCTCCACTCCTCTCGCTTTTCAATACCCTAGCTGAAATTGGTTCTGAAACGCAATGTGCATCCTCGGTGGTGGTTTCCCACATGCTGGTGGTGCATTTAAGCCGGCGCCCACCGGCAACGATCTACTCTGATCGAGCAAGCCGTTGAATTGTTTCATGCTCACCTTCGTCATGTTCCGGCATCAGCCTTGCGCATGCACATCGTATGAACGCCAACATATCACCCCGCTATTTACCGAGGAGGTCGTCATGAGCGAATTCAAGTCCGGGTTTTTTGTGGGAGGGGAGAGCTGCAACGGGCGCGTCCTCGTTGTGGATGATGAGCCCGATATCCGCAAGGTCGTCCGCATGACGTTGCACAAAGCCGGCTACGATGTTTTGGAAGCGGAGAACGGCGAGAAGGCCATCGAAACCATCAACTACGGTGAAAATCGACTGCTCCTTGACGTCATTATCTGCGACATTCGAATGCCGAAAGTAAACGGGATCGAAGCGATCGCCTACTTCCGTCAAAATTATCCTCGCGTGCCCTTGATTGTGCTGACCGGATTCCCCGACACTGACATGGCCACGGCCTTACTACGACAAGGCGTGGTGGATTATCTTGTGAAACCGGTAGAGGGCGAGAAACTGAAAGCGTCCGTCGCGCGTGCCATGGAGCAGCGTGAATTGGCCCATCTCTGAGGGAACGGGCCACAGCCTGAGGATTCAGCATGACAATCATCTCGCCGACCATGTCCCATCCGCAAGCCGAGAATCAGGGAAGCGATCCAGCTTCCCCCTCGCCTCTGATGAGAGTGGCCATCATCGGGGCGGGGCGTGGGGGCATGGCCCTGCTCGATGTGCTCCACCAGATCCGCACGATTCAGATCGTCGGCATCACCGATCGGAATCCCTCGGCTCCCGGGCTCACGCGCGCGCAAGAGCTCCACGTGCCGGTCTATGACGGGGTCACCGATTTGGTCAAGCGCCAAGAACTCAACCTCGTGATGGACGTGACCGGTGATCCGGCGATGGAGTCGGCGCTTCGGGAAGAGGTCCCGGCGGGGACCGATGTGGTCAATGGCCAGACCGCGCGGCTTCTCTGGCTGTTGGTGCAACATGAATCGACCTTACAGACCGAGTTGCTCCATGCGGAGAAACTCGCCGGGATCGGCTCGTTCGCCGCCGGCATCGCGCATGACATGAATAATCCGCTCCAGCTGATTCTGGGTCTGGCGGAAAATCTCACGGACGAAACGGACCTGGAAGCCGTGCACCTGCAGGCCCGCGATATCATTGAAGCCGTGAAGCGCACGACGGCCATTTGCCGAGACCTGACGTCCTATTCCCGCCGCGCATCCTTGCGGCAAGACTGCCTGATCGGCGTCAACAGTAAGTTGGATGAGGCGCTCAAGATCGCCCGCTATGCGGTGGCGCTCCAAGACATCGAAATTCGCAAGCTGTATCAGCCGGACGTCGTCATCAAGGGAAATCCCGATGAACTCCTCCATGTGTTCGTCAATCTCATTACCAACGCCGTGCAGGCCATGGAACACCACGGAACCTTGACGCTCGAAACCACAGCGCTGGCCGCCGCGACGCGGGTTCGTGTCTCCGATACCGGCAGCGGGATCGCCCCGGAGCTCCTGAATCGAATCTTCGAACCCTTCTTCACGACAAAACCGCCAGGGAAGGGAACCGGATTGGGTTTGTACAATATCAAGAATGTGATCCATCACATGAACGGCACCATCGGGGTTGAAAGCCAGGTCGGACGAGGTTCCACCTTTACCCTCACATTTCCCGGTGAGTCCGCCGGCGGTGAGAGGAGCGCTCAATCGTGACGGAGACGCCGACATCCTTGCCGTCCGGCACCAGGTGGGGGCTCAAGGCGAAAGTCATTCTCTCCATGCTGCTCGTCGGTGTCATCCCGCTGATCGTCGGCTTGGGGATGGCATTCTGGCAGGGGTCTCAAGAAATCCGGGAAGTCAGCGGGGAAAGTTTTAAAGCGCTCGCGACTGAAGCCGCCCGCAAACTCGATCTCCTCCTGGCCGAAGAAATCGCGCACAGCGCGCGCATCGCGAATGACCCGACGATCATTCGCGCGTTGGAGCAACGGCGTGACGCGCGGGGAGACTCCAAGAGTTCGACCGCGACACTCACGGATTTCGAACAGCGGTGGAAAGCAAAGGACGCGGCCGCCGTCAAATCCATCATGAACAACCCTCTCAGCACGTTGCTCCATGAATACTTTACCGGCGTCCATAGCGCGCCGGGCCAATCGCTTCCACACGTGGTTCGGTCCTCGACAAAGATGCTCTTCCTGACCGATGCGCAGGGCACACTCGCCGGGACCATGACCGACCATCCGGCGTTCCGCCACCAGAAAACTCACTGGTGGCAAGGGGCCTTCAACAAAGCGGTGGGGAAACTCTATATCGAAGATATCCGTTTCGACGACCAGGTGAACGCCTATGTGTTCACCATTTCGCTCCCCGTCATGGATAGCCTTCGGTATGAAGTCGTCGGAGTGCTGCACCGCGTGATCGACGCCAAAGAATTCTTCTCTCCCTCGACTCAGGTCACCCGATTTGGAAAGACCGGCCACGTCATGCTGATTGATACCAACGGCATCGTCGTCAGCTGCCCGATCCTTCCCACCGGCGTCCCGTTGTCCGATCCGAACTTAATCCCGCTCGTCACGCCGCAACACCCCGGTTGGGTGCAAGCCGCGAGCGACGGTCACGGAGGGCAGGACACCTCCGTGATCGGCTTTGCCCCTCTTCCGGGAACAAGCCGGGCGACCAACGGCTCTATCGGCTCTGTCGACAATGGGTCGTGGCACACGTTCGTCTGGCAATCGTCCGATGAGCTCTTCGCGCCGATTCAGCATCTGTTCACCTGGGTCACGGTATTCGGTGCCGTCGCCGTTGTGCTGCTGGCCTCGCTGGGCTACGTCGCCGCCGGCCGCATCGTGACCCCCGTGCGGCAACTGCAACAGGCCGCGCAGTCGATCGGACGCGGTGAATTACGGACACCGATTCGGATCCACACGGGCGACGAATTGGAGGATTTAGCCGATGAATTCAATCGGATGAACAATCAACTCAAAGCCGCATTCGCCGGACTGACCGACCAGGTCAAGTTGAAAACCCAGGAAGTCCAGGTCCTCCAGCAGTCGACGGATCAGATCTTGGACGCCGTTCCCACCCCGATTCTCCTCATCGATGCCCACGAAGTCGTGCGCTACATCAATCAGGCGGCCCGCGAATCTTTCAACGTCCAGGAACCGATGTCGGGAGCTTCCCTGTTCACGATTCTTCCCCTTGACCCGGCCGTTCAGAAACGGCTTCAAGCGGAGTTCCAAACGAACGGCGTGATCCCGTTCGCCGCGACCGATACCGATCGCGAGACAGTACCGAGAGACCCGCTGATGCCTAGCGCGGATCACGAATCGGCCGGCCAACGCGCTGAACTCCACATCGGGTCCCGCATCTATCAGTACCAATGGTTCCGATTGCCCGCGAGGCCAGGGGAAGAAGACAGCATCGGACTGGTGCTTCGGGACACCACGGATGAGAGCCGCCTACAAGACCAGCTGGTTCAGGCCGAGAAGACAGGAAGTCTCGGCGTCCTCACCGCCGGAATCGGCCACGAACTCAACAATCCCTTGTTCGGAATCATCGGGTTGGGGGAAGCGATTCAGGACGAGCAGGACTTGGAACAAATCAAGACCTGCGCCCGGGACATCGTGGCCCATGGCCGTCGCATGGCGACGATCGTTCGTGATTTTACCGGCGTCACGAACCGCGAGGCCTTCGACAAGCACGTGCCGGTGTATGTGGAGCAGATCTTGGACCAAGTGCTGGCCACGGCACAGACCACCGTCGACATGAAAGATGTCGCGGTCCACAAAACCTATGCGGGCCATACACCCGTGTTGGTTTTTCCGGACCAACTTCGGCAAGCGTTGGTGAGTCTGGTGACCAATGCTGCCCAAGCCATGAAGGGCGCCGGCACACTCAGGTTGACGACTGCCGCGTCGGACCACACGGTGACGGTGACGATCGCGGATTCCGGACCCGGCATCTCCAAACAGCACCTGTCAAAGATCTTCGATCCGTTTTTTACGACCAAGGGACAGGGAGAAGGTTCCGGCCTCGGGCTCACGGTGGCCAGGCGGATCATCCGAAAGTTCGGGGGCGATCTCCGCATCGAAAGCGTCGAAGGCCAAGGGACCACCTGCATTGTCACGCTCCCGATCAGCTCTCCCCTGTCTTCCGAAGGAGGCCCATGGACATCGTCCGAGCCACGTTCCGAGCCGCAACCATCGCATTCCTCGTAGGGGGATCCTGGGGCGCGGCTTCTCTTCACGCAGCCAAGGAGACCCCGCCCATCGGCAGCATCTCTCCGGAAAAAGTCACCGATTACGTGCATGCCGTCCTGGAGGCCGACCGGACGATCTACACGACGCACATCGTCAACCGCATGCAGGAGAAAGGCATCGTCGCCGCAACCGAACATTGGGAACAGGACAGCACGCTCCCGCTGCCGGCTCAGTTCCTTCAACATTCAGGCCGGTTGGTCGCCGAAAGCGGACGGGGCATCCGCTATAGGCTCATCGGGTTCTCTCCGATCTATCAACGCAACGCGCCTGCGACCGAATTCGAGCGAAAAGCGCTGGAGGTGCTCAGACGACAGCCTGACCGACCGATTACCGGGGTTGTGTCAAGCGGCAAGAAGCAGTACTTCCAGGCGATCTATCCGGACCGCGCGGTCTCTTCCGCCTGCGTCACGTGCCACAACAGTCACCCGTTAAGCCCGAAGCAAGATTTCAAGCTCAACGATGTGATGGGTGGGATCGCTATTACGATTCCGCTGGAGTAACCAGAGCGGTCATTGGTCATACGTGATTGGCAGGAGGGCGGATAGTCCTTGCATCAGCCCGCGATCATTGATGAAGGACTACCGACTACTGACCATTGACTTGTGGGTCGCGCGATAGAAAGAAATCAGTGAGCAGCCGGAGACTTTTCGGGCAGACCTGCGGGGAGGCCCGGCGGCTTGAGGTGATACTCCTCTCGATAGATCTGTACCGCCGTCATCAGGAGGCTGATAAGGATCGGGCCGACGAAAAGCCCAAGCAACCCATAGAGCGCCAACCCGCCCAACACGCTCAGCACGAGGAGCAACACGGGAATCTGCACATCTTGGCCGATCAACCAGGGGCGAAGGAACTGGTCGACCATCGACACCACGCCGACTCCCCACACCAGCATGATCAGGGCATTCCCGGTCTCACCTATCCAGAATAGGTAGAGCGTCACGGGGCCCCATATCAGTCCCGTTCCGCCGAACGGGATCGGCGCCAACACAGTCGTCAGCGCGGTCAGTCCCATCGGAAACGGCACATCGAGCGCCCAGTAGGCCATCCCCGCCAGAAGCCCCTGAACGATCGCCGTGACGAGCATCCCTTTCACCACCGCCCGAATCGTTTGATCCAACCGCGCCAGGATTTTGGACTTGTGCGACTCTTCCATCGGGATCAAATCGTATAACACGGCGAGCCACTGCTGACCGTCTTTGAAGAGAAAATACAACACGAGCAGCATAATGAAGAAATTCGTCACCAGGGCGAAGGTGTTTTTCAGCAAGCCCCCCATTCCTCCGACCAAGAACTGACCCAACTCCTTGACCCCGCCGACGAGCGACTGCTCCAATGAAAAGGTGGGACTGCCGGTCCCGGAGACCGCCGCCTTCAACCAACCTCCGACCAAAGGGATGCCGGCCACTTGATCCGGCAATCGCTGAAGCCCGCCGGCTGAGATCCATGCTCGGATCTCCTGCTCCGCCGCCCCGGCTTCCCGTATCAACATCACCCCCATTCCAACCAACGGCACAACGACGATCCCCAACGCGCCGACGGTCAGCATCGCGGCGGAGAACGCGTCCTTCCCGCCGAACCATTTGGCCAGCCGGAGATGCATCGGGAAGGCCCAATGCGCCAACAGACCGGCCCATAGAGCCGAGAACACAAACGGTTTGAACATCAGCCCGATTTGGTAGAGGAGCAAGATCAGGAGGAAAAAGAACACGATGGAAAAGATCTGTTGTCGAGTCATGGCGAACGTCGCAGTCTCTCTGAAGCAGTATCGAGTAAATAACAGATCTGTCGGCGTCTGTCACGAGAGGAAAGAACGGGATGGAAGGAGCGAGACCACCGGACGTGAGGACGATACAACGAGCGAGAGGCGGGAGCGCGCTTACAAGTCGGCTTCCCTTCCGATCAGCGCAATCGCTTTCCCACGATGCGCATTCATGTCGCGAACATTATTAGGCGGTCGAGAGGCTTCTTCGGGCCAGCCTGTGACCCCCATATCGCTGACCCCCTGAAATTTCGACCCTTCTTCCATCAGCATCGTGGGACAATGGACTTCGCCGATCAGAATCGCGGTTTTGAGAAGCTGGATCTTGCCGGTTGCCGTGACCGTGGCTTTGATTCGCCCACTGCTGATCAGTGAATCGGCGTGGATGGTTCCCTTCACGACTCCATCTTCCCCGACGATGACTTGCCCCTTCGTGTGAACATCGCCATCGAGCCGCCCATCGATCCGCACGGTGCCGTCGACCTTGATTTCCCCTTTGAGCTCAACGCCTTTTGCCAACAGCGTAATATTGCCGTCGTCCACATACCCTGTCTTTTTCATGGGGATTCCTCCATACAGGCCAATCCTCCCCAAGGGTACCTGAGGACCAGGGATACGCCTAACAGTTTGTGGAATCCGACACTCGGGTAGGCTCTTCATCTATTGCGATAAACCGAACGTCTGCTTCATCCGTTCCCAGATCCCGCCTCCATGCACTTCGCAATAGACCGTCGGCTCCGTTCCGGCGATGAAGAACTCAACCCGCTTCTCCGGACATTGCGACGTGGCGAGTTGTCCGCTTTTGGGATCAATCTTCCGCTGAACCACACCAGCAGGCGCCGCAAAGTCCGGAGAATCACGCGGAATAAGCCGGAGCGCCAGCTCGCTCCAAATCGGAAGGGCGGCCTGGGCGCCGGTCAACGTGAGGGGGCGTTCATCGTCAAAACCGACCCACACACCGATCGCCATCTCCGGTGTATAGCCGATGAACCAGGCATCCCGATACCCATCGGTGGTCCCGGTTTTGCCTGCCACCGGGCCATGCACTCCCAACGCTCTCGCTTTGGCTCCGGTACCTCGGTCCACCACCCCTTTCAACAACGACGTCATGAGAAATGCTCCTTGCGGGGTTGCCGCCTGGCGTCGATCGAGCGGGGGACTCCAAATGGTCTCTCCCCCCTCACGAACCATGTTGGACAGCGCGACCGGATGGATGACCACGCCTCCATTGCCGAGCCCGGCATAGGCGGATGTGATCTGCAGCAACGAGACTGACGAACTCCCCAACGCCAGGGACAAATCGTCCGCCAACGGTGTGGTAATTCCAAAGGCGTGTAGCACACTCGTGAGCGCCGTCATGCCGGTTCGATGCGCGGTCCGAACGGCGGGAATGTTCAACGACTGCTCGAGCGCCGTTCGGACCGTCACCGGCCCTCGATACTGCCGATCGTAATTCTGAGGCGACCAGGACCCGGTGCCGGATTCCAACGTCACCGGTTCATCCACCAACAATGTCGCCGGAGTCAGTCCGGTCGCACCTTGATCGCGTGCAGCCTCAAATCCGGCTAAATACACAAACGGCTTGAAGAGAGACCCAGCTGATCGGTGCGCCTGCACCGCGCGATTGAATTGGCTCAGCTGATAGTTACGCCCGCCGACCATCGCCAGCACGTGACCGGTCTTGACATCCAGCACGACCGCCGCCCCCTGAAGCGGAGGCTCGACTCCGGCCAGGGCCGGATAGCTTTTTTCAAGTTTTGCCAATCCTTCATGCAACACCCGCGCAACGATTCGTTGAGCCCTTGGATCAAGGGTCGAATGGATTCTCGCCCCATCCGGTATGTCCATGCCGATCCCCTGCTCGATTTCTCTGAGCAGGTGATCGACGAAGTACGGCGCATCGGTGAGGACATCCTGATTCAGCATGACCTTTACAGGCTGATTCATGGCCTGCGCCACGGCCTCCTCCGGCAAGATCCCCTCTTCCTTCAGTCGGCGAAGCACCACATTGCGACGCGTCGTGGCGGATTCGACGCTTTTGACGGGAGAATAGGCATTGGGTCCCTTGATCAATCCGATGATCAGCGCGATTTCATCGATCGACAGGTCGTCAAGATCCTTGCTGAAATAACGATGGGCGGCTTCTCGCACGCCGTAGATCGAAACCGGTCCGGCTTGGCCGAGATAGATCTCGTTCACATAGCTCTCTAAAATCTCCTCTTTCCGGTACTTGAACTCGAGCGCCATCGCGGCCATCACTTCCCGGAGTTTCCGCCCAATGGTTCGCTTGGGAGAATAGTAGAGGTTCTTGGCCAATTGCTGAGTAAGCGTGCTGCCTCCTTGCACGAGGACGCCGCGAGTCAGGTTGATCCAAAACGCGCGGCCGATCGCGATGGGATCAACCCCGAAATGAGAAAAAAACCGACGATCCTCGATGACCAGCAGCGCCTTGATCAGGGTGGGAGGGACACGACCCAGCGGAATCCATTCCCGAACCTGCCGGGAGCCGGAACGCATCCCGCTGATCAAAACCGGCTCGAGCGAGACCAATGAAAGCGGGCGCCCATCGGCCACGGACAACACCTCGGTAACGATCCCGTCGGTCAATCTCAAGCGGACCGATCGCGCGGGAAGTCGGTGCTCTTCCTGAGCATGGAGAAAAATCTCAATGGAATCCTTGGTGGTGAAATACTCACCGGCGACCCGCGGCGCCGCGGTGGCCGGCTTGTACTCCAACCGTTGCAGGTGGTCAAGCAATCCTGAATCGACAGCATGGATCCCCGGCGTCAGAAAAAACGGGGCACCATAGATCAACAGCGGCGGATGCTCATCGCTTTTGGGGAGAGCCAAACTGGTTGAAAGAAACACGACATACCCGCCCACGAGTGTGACCGCCACTCCACAGACGATCAGGAACGGTAGGAAGAGCCGCCTCGCCAACGAGGCGGATCGAGATAGCGTGTGAGTCGACATGGTCTCAGCTTACCCTGTATCGTCAGACAAGAACACTGGGACACAGATTACCAAAATTCGGGACGTCTACGAGGAGGAACTTGTGCCGGATCGTATTTGGAGGAACGTGATGGGCGGCGAGAAGCGAGGGCACAGACTGATCAACGAGGAAGAGCCGGTCCAGACCGTTCTGGCCGGCTGGTTAGGGCTTGGGGTCAGGCGGAGAGTCGAGCACATGTTTCAGCCCCTTGAATTCGGTGGCTTCTGCTTGCCGATCTCGCTCGGCTTCTTTGCGCCGGCGTTCCCGCTCGCTGCCGCTTCCTCCTAACACAGGGAGAGGGTCGAAGTGCCGCCAGACCGGCATGGTCGCCAGACAGCTCGCCAACAGAGTCCCGCTACGAAGCGTCCATACGATGAACCCGGACGACAAGGTGGTCCCCGTCAACGCGGCGATCCGCACTATAATCGCATGTTGTTCTTGGGACAGGTCCATCGCCTGCTCCAGCGAGGCCGTCATGTCATCGAGCTTGGAGAACAGGAGATCGCTCACCGACTGAGATGGCTCGACTGGTTCAAATTCCGGCGTCGGAGTCGCTTCCACGGGAGTACCGGTCAAGAGCAGCCTACCGGTTTCGTCGATCCAGTAGAAGGGGACCGAATCCTTCGCCAAATCGATCGTTTTCCTCGGTTCCTCGGACCTGATCGGATTCAGACGTTCCGTTTCCGACGGCATCGCACCAGTCGGAGTGAATTCTGGTGGACTCGCGCTAGGGCTTGACCCCACTGGGAATGTGGTTGGGACCTCGGTTGTCTGTACAGGTGACTCCGCTGGGCTCGGCGATATAGGTCCCGGACCAGTTGAGCCTGTCGGAGTCGTGGGCAGAAGGACCGGCGGCGGAAGCGGTGCGGGCGGAGCTCCTTCTGCCACATTCATCACCGTCACCTGAATAGTCTGTATGGTGCTGGCCCCTTGGCTGTCAGTTACTTGAATCTGGACGACATAGATGTTGTCGCCATTGACATCAGTAGCCACTTCAAAATCAGGCGGTGAGGTGAAACTCAGCGCACCCGTCACGGCATTGATCGTAAAACGCGCCTGATCCGCACCTCCGCTGAGGCCGTAGGTCAACGTCTGCGCCGGCAGATCCACATCCGCGCCGGTCACAATCGTGACGGCACTGACATTCTCCGCCACATTGACCGCCGCAGTTGATGCACCACCGCCACTCGTAACGGTGGGAGTATCATTCACGGGGGTGATCGTCAGGGTCATGGTCGTGGCGCCCAGTGTTCCCCCTACCCCATCACTTACAGTAAACGTGAAACTGTCGCTGGTGGTTTCAGATCCGTCGTGCACATAGACCAGACGATTCGCGGCAATATCGGCTTGGGTGAAGGTGAGGGCAGAAACACCAGGAGCGGTTGTGAGCTCCAGCCGTCCATACGCCGGACCCGTTCCGATGGAATAGGTCAACTGCGCGGCGGTCTGCTCAATGTCCGTCACTACTAAATCGCTGCTGTCAATCGTATCGGTCCCGCCTTCAGTCACTGTGCTGCTGGTGTTGACACTCAAGATTGGCGCATCATCGACCGGTGTCACGGTCACGCTGATCACTTGGGTGATGCTGGTGCCCGCATCATCAGTAATCGTCACGGTGAAGTTGTCCGTCCCGTGAAAGTCCGCGGTCGGGGTGTAGCTCCACAGGCCCGTCGCCGGATCGATGCTCGCCGTCCCGTTCGTCGCGCTCGTGGTCACGGTAAACACCGTGCCGTCGCTCAAGCCCTCAACATCGGTCGCCGTCAGGGTCCCCGTCAGAGTCGTGTCTTCGTCGCCCATCCCGCTCGTGCCCCCCGTCACCACGGTCGGATCGTTCACCGCCGTGACGGTGATCGCGACGGTATCCACGTCGCTGCCGCTGTTGGCATCGGTGCTCGTGACGGTCAGCGTGTCACTGCCGTTAAAGTTGGGCGTACCTTGATAGACCAAGGTGGCCAAGGTCGTGTTGATGTCCGCTTGGTTACCGCTCAACGTCAGGCTGTTCGTGCCGTTGTTCCCCGCGCTGATCGTCGCCCCGCCCGAGAGAGTCACAGCCAGCGTGCCGTTGCCTACCGCTAGTTGCACAGTGCTCAGATTGCCATCGACGTCATTGACGCTCACGCCGCTGATCGCGAGGGCGGTATCTTCATTGACCGTCTGCGCCCCGGGGACGGTGTTGATCGGCGCATCATTCACCGCCGTGACGTCGAAGGTGAGGGTATTGGGGACCGCATCGTAGGCGTTGCTGGCATCGCGTACCGAGAAGGTCAGGTTCGCATAGCCGGTGCCGGTCGCATCCGCCACTGGCGTGAAGACCAAGTTCCCCGCCGTGATATCCGCCACAGAGACGACCTGGCCCGCCGTCACGACCACACCCGAGAGAGTCAAGCTCCCGGCGCCCGGCAGCGTATCGATCCGCACGGCGCTCAAACTGTCCCCCGCATCCACGTCGCTAAAGCCAAAGTTCGCGGTGGTCAGGGTATGGGAGCTATCTTCGATAATGGTAATCGCAGCGTCCGCGCCGGTCGGGGCTTCATTCACGTTCGTGAGATTGATCGTAAAGGTCTCATCATAGGTCAGCCCGCCGCTGTCGGTGACGCGAACCGTGATGCCATGGCTCGTCGCCGTTTCGTAGTTCAGCAGGCTGCCATCGGCCACGGTAATCTGGCCCGTGCTGCTATTGATCGCAAAGCGCCCGCCGGCATTGTCCGTGAACGAGTAGGTCTTGGTGTCGCCGGTGTCCACATCGGTGCCGCTCACCGTCCCGACCACGGTGCCGTTCGCTGAGTTTTCGGCTACGGTATTGGCCGACAGGCTCAGATCGGTCGGGGCATCATTGACCGCCGTGACCGTCACGGTGGTGTCGTAGTTGGCACTGGTGCCGCCATCTCCATCGGTGAGGACATACCGGACAGTCCGGGCGCCCGTCGTTGGCGCTGCCGTGTCGGTATTCTCGTATGTGATGTTTTTGACCAACGCCGTCACCGCCGTCGGCGTGGCGCTGCTGTTGAGCGTGATGATGAGATTGCTCCCCCCAGTGCCACCGGTGAACGTCCCGATGGCCACACCGCCATAGGTCACAGTGCTGCCGCTCACCCCAATCTGGCCCGCCCCGGTGCCTTGGTTGCGGATGCTCAGCACATCTTCTGCACTGTCGCCCCCGGCCGGAATAGAGACCGTCAACGTGCCGGTGTCCAGATTGGTCGAATCCACATCGGCGACCAGCGCATTGCCGCCTTGTTCGATGACCACCGCGCCCGCGCCTTCGCTATAGCTCAAACCATCGCCGCTCAAGTTGGTGATTGTCGGCGCATCGTTGACCGCCGTCAGGGTGATCTGGATAAACTGGCTGATCGTATTGGCCCCGCCGTTGGCCGTCCCGCCCGAGTCATAAACATTAAACTGAAACGCCGTGACCCCGCTGGCGTTCGCCGCCGGCTTGAACTGCATGCCTTGAATATCCGCCAACGTATAGGACCCAACGGTCACCCGCGTGGTGCCATCTGCCAAGAAAACATCGCCGACACCGGCCGAGGGAACTACTGTGACGGCATACGTCAATATCTGCGCGCTCTCATCGGCACCTCCACCCGGACTGTAGGCCACCCCTCCCAAGCCTAAAGATGCCAGACCGGCGTCCTCCGACACCGTGAGATTACTGACAGTGCCGGCTGTGCGAGTCGGCGCATCGTTGACCGCCGTGACGTTGAACGTGAGCGTATTGGGAGCCGCATCGTAGGCGTTGTTGGCATCGCGCACCGAGAAGGTCAGATTCGCATAGCCGGCGCCGGTCGCGTTGGCGGAGGGCGTGAACACCAGGTTGCCCGCCGTGAGGTCCACCACGCTCACCACCTGCCCCGCCGTCACCGCCACCCCCGACAGGGTCAAGGAGCCGGCGGTTGGAATCGTATCCATGCGTACGGCACTCAAACTGTCGCCTGCATCCACATCGCTGAAGCCGAAGTTCCCGGTGGTCAGGGTATAGGAGCTATCTTCGGCGATGGTAATCGCGGCGTCGGTGCCCGTCGGCGCTTCATTCATGTCGGCCAAATTAATCGTGAACGTCTCGTCGTAGGTCAGCCCACCGCTGTCGGTCACCCGCACGGTCACGCTATGGCTGGCCGCATTCTCGTAATTGAGCAAGCTACCGTTGGCCACCGTGATCTGGCCGGTGGAACTGTTGATCGCAAACCGCCCGCCGGCTGTGTCGGTCAACGAATAGGTCTTCGTATCACCCGTGTCGACATCCGTCCCACTGACCGTCCCCACCACCGTCCCGTTGGCTGCGTTCTCGGCCACGGTGTTCGCGGAGAGACTCAGATCCGTCGGGGCATCATTCGCCGAATCTACCTGAATATAGGCGGTAGCAATATTGGAGAAATTAGCTCCGTCACTGACGCGATAGGTAAAGGAATCGGTTCCGGAGAAGTCCGCGGCCGGCGTATATGAGAAGCTGCCGTCAGAATTCAGCGTGAACGAGCCGGCATGCGAGGGTCCGGTGACAATGACAGCCGATAACGCGTCGCCGTCCACATCGTGGTCGTTCCCCAAAACTCCTGGCCCTGCGATCGAAAGGGTATTGTCCTCGCTGACACGATACGTCGACCACTGAGGGGTTTGGCCGGTGGTTCCGCCGCCCAGCGTGCCGTCTGAGTTCCCCGCCAGATTATCGGCATTGGTCCCGGAATTCTCATTGAACTTCCAATAGCCTAGTAATCCGGTTTCTGTACCGGAGAGATTGCCGTTACGGTCACCGGCAATCTCTCCGGCGGTTCGCGCCACATTCCACACCTGCGCTTCGCTGATCTGGCCGGAAAAATACTGGTCTGCCGGATTGTTCTCGCGACCACCAATCCGAAGCGTATCTTTGGTCGGATGAGCATCGCCGATCGTGCCTGATCCGGCGAAGATCTCCACCGCAACCCCGTCCACATAACTCGTGATAGTTCCATGATCATAGGTCACCGCGATATGGGTCCAGGTATGCACCGGGATCACCACACCCGTGTCATGCCAGGCCCAGCCTGGGTTTGTATTCGCAAATGCCCATTTCAGACTCCCATCCACATCCAAACCAATCTCGTACTCCCCTTCCTTATTCATGATTATTTGCGTGGCTTGTGACGAAGGTTCCCGGTTGATCCAGGCCTCCATCGTAACGGTATCCGTGACCTCGTAGGTCGCTCCGCTGCCCATATCCACAAAATCATCCACACCGTCAAATCGGAGACCTGCACGGTCGTCGGCAGCGACAGGCGCTTCATTGACATTGGTGACAGCGATCGTAAAGGTCTCGTCGTAGGTCAGGCCACCGGCGTCGGTCACACGCACCGTGACGCCATGGCTCGTCGCCGCTTCGTAGTTGAGCAGACTGCCATCGGCCACGGTAATCTGGCCCGTTGAACTGTTGATCGCGAACCGCCCGCCGGCATTGTCCGTGAAAGAGTAGGTCTTGGTATCGCCGGTATCGGCATCCGTCCCGCTCACCGTGCCGACGACGGTGCCATTGGCTGAGTTTTCGGCTACGGTATTGGCCGACAGGCTCAGATCGGTCGGCGCATCGTTGACGGCCGTGACCGTCACCGTCGTGTCGTAGTTGGTACTGGTGCCGCCATCCCCATCGGTAAGCACATAGCGTATGGTTCGCGCGCCCGTCGTCGGCGATGCCGTATCCGTATTTTCGTATGTGATGTTTTTCACCAGCGCCGTCACCGCGGTCGGCGTGGCGCTGCTGTTGAGCGTGATGATGAGATTGCTCCCCCCAGTGCCACCGGTGAACGTCCCGATGGCCACACCGCCATAGGTCACAGTGCTGCCGCTCACCCCGATCTGCCCCGCCCCGGTCCCTTGGTTGCGGATGCTCAGCACGTCTTCGGCACTGTCCCCCCCGGACGGGATGGAGACGGTCAACGTGCCGGTGTCGAGGTTCGTCGAATCCACATCGGCCACCAGCGCATTGCCACCTTGCTCGATGACCACCGCCCCCGCGCCTTCGCTATACGCCAGACTGTCGCCGCTCAAGCTCGTGATGGTCGGCGCATCGTTGACCGCCGTGATCGTGGTCACCGCGCGGTCGCTCGCGATGCTGAATGCCGTCGTTCCGCCGGTCACCGAGACATCCACCTTCGTCCCGGCTGTTCCAGCCGTTTGGTCCCAGCCTCGGTAATCGACCTGCAGCGTCCCGCCGTTGTCGGTATCGGGAGTCATGCGAAGATAGTCCGTGGCCCTGAGCAACAAGGCACTGCCTGTCGATACGCTTCCGACACTCGACCACGTCACGCCGTCGAGACTGTACTCGAGCGTTCCACCGGCACCTCCGAGGCCGAACAGGGCGATCCCCTCCACGGCACCGCTATCGACATCCGTCATACTGGACAGCAACAAGTCGCTCACTCTTCCCGAAACAGTGGGAGCGCCTTCGGTCGTCGTGGTCGTGGGACCAAAAGGAGTGAGTACCGGCGCGTCGTTGACCGCCGTGACCGTAATCGAGGCGGTATCTGCGGCGGAGCTGAACGCGCCGGTAGCAGAGACGGACGTAGAGGTCACCTGCACATTATCCGCATAGAACCGAGCGTTCCCACCGACGCCGGTGACAATAAACTGAATGCGCGTGTTCGGAGAGGCGTAGGCCGAAATATCGAAACTGGCGGACCCGCTTCCGGTCTGGAGCGATCCGGAGAATGTGCCGTTGGTCAGCGTCGTGTAATTGGCCCCTCCATTACTTGAGATTCGCACTTCGACCCGGTCTGCTCCGCTCAGGGTGTTATTATAAGAAAATGACAGGGTCGAGCCGGTCGTGCCGCTGAGATTGACCTCTCGCGCAATGTTGTCGCCCACGCGATCGGCATCAAAACGCAACTGATTGGAGCTAATTTGAATGCTGCCGGACGCCACTCCCGCCCCGCCCGCATCGGTTTCGATCCAGGCGCCTGTCCAGTTCTGCGTTCCGTTATTGTTGCCGAACGAGGCACTGTTGAATTGGTCCGTCACGGTCGTCGTCGTTCCTGTGGCGACCTTGCTCCCGGCCGTGCCGGACGTTCGATCCCAGGCGCGGAAACTGATGCTCCCGCTGTCAGCCCGTTCGCCGTTGGGGACGAACCGTATCGAATCGGTCGCGCGCAGCAAGAGAGCCGACGATTCGGACACGGTCCCGATGTTCGTCCAGCCGGAACCGGTGTTGTACTGCCAGGTTCCGCTGCCGCTAGTGAGGGACGTAATGGCGATTCCTTCCGAAGCCCCGGCGTCGGCATCTGTAATGCGATCGCCTCCCGCACTGGCGATAATCGAAGCGACTGTTTGCCCGTTATTATTGGTGGCATCCTCCGTGATGCTCGTCAAGGTCATGACGCCACTATTGTCTAACACCGGAGCGTCGTTAACCGCCGTGACGGTTAGACTTGCCGTGTCACTCGCGCTGCTGTAAGCGGTCGCACCGCCGCCCACGCCGGTCGACTCGACTTGGATATTGTCAACATGCACCCGACCCATCGAGTCTCTTCCGGTGACGATAAATCGAATTTGCGTGTTTGCATTGGCGTAGGCGCTGATGTCGACTTTGTAACTCTGCGCCGCGCTGTCGGTCGCATTGATGCGAAGGGTATCGAGGGTGGTCCATGTCTTTCCATTATAGACCTCAACCGAAACCACTCCATTGGTTCCGCCACCATGTTGACGGATATAGTCGAATGACAGAGTCGCCGACGATGCCGTGCTCAGATCGATCGACCGGCCGGCGCCCCGCGATAGGAAGTCCGTTTCTATCTGCAACGAGTTCCCCGATAGACCGGCATAACTGTTCACCATGACCATCCCAGCGCCGGTCCCGTCGCTTTCACCGATCTCCTGCCAAGGGCCACTCCAATTGACCGTTCCGTTATTGTTGGAATAAGAGACCGTGTTGAACTGATCAATCGCCGTGGAGGTCGTAGATAGATTGGCGGTGCCGCCGTTCGTTCCGCTCGTTCGATCCCAAGCCCGAAGGGTAATGGCATCGCTCATGGTGCCGGTGTAATTCGCATTGGCTTGGAAATAGAGACGGGTGTTGCCGTCGGCGGCCAGGAGGCGAGCGCCGGCATCACTGACAGATCCAAGGGCATTCCAGGTCGACCCATTGTTCGTGCTGTACCACCATGTCCCGTTGCTGGTATTGGCGCCCGTAATTGCAATACCGAGCTGCGCACCGCTGTCCGCATCGGTGACATTGTCCACTTGACCCGATGGACTCGCGAAATCGACGAGAGAAGACACTTGCGTTCCCACCGCTCCCGACGGCGCGCCGGCGTCTTCGCCGATGGAACTCAACGTGGGACTTTTTGAGGCATCCAACACCGGCGCAGCCAACAGCCCAACCCAGTTCGCCTGCGTCTGTACATCGATCGCAATTCGTGCCTCGATCGCGCCGGTCCGAACCTCAAAATCCCAGTCACCGCCGAGAGACATGTGCCCTGTGAAATCGTTGCTGGCTTGCACATCGGCGCCGGTGAGCGCCGCGAGTCGGTTGACGGCGGCCTGTCCTACTTCTCCCTCCGCGAAGTCGCAGCCATAAATGAGGATGTCGGCCTGCTCTGAAAGCGCTTGTTGGATCGTCGCGAGTTCGTCGGCGTATTCCCCGGACATCGACTCCGTGGTCAATGTGCCCGTGCCGAGCTGCAACGTGCCGGCGGCACCATGTGAGATCACATGAATGGCATCGATGCCGGTCCTTCCGGACAAGGCCGCCGTCATCTGTTCGACCCCGTCTTGCCCGCCGTCGAGCATGATCACTTCCATATCGGGATTCATCCCGCTCAGGAGTTCTCGATAGTTGGGCACGGTCGGATCGACGAAGACCACCTCTATCGTGGTCTCGCCTGGGTTGTAGGAGGCGATGGCTTGAAGCACCTCTTGCGACTCATCCTCTGCCGCGGTTGGCTCGCGGCCGCCTTCCGCGGACACCGCCGACTCGGCCTGCTCCTGCGCGACTTGTTCTTGATTGACCTCGGCCGCTGTGGCCGAGGCCGCTGCATCGAACATGAGACGAGATTCGAGCGAAAGGAACGACAGTTTCGGGCGAGGCGCCTCTGACCCGTTGGAAGCCGTCTTGGGCTTCTTCTTTTGCTGTGACATGGCGTGTTTGTTTCGCCCGAACATACGTAGGCCGTCTCTACTCAAGTACCGCTTCGGGTCTTCATCGGCTCATTTCGTTCAGTGCTGAATATCCTCTTGAACCATGCAGATTTTGTCCGGCACAGTGGATTAGGTAGGGGAACAATGTGCTCTGACCGCCGCTAACTAGCTGAAAGAAGCTGGGCCTCCTTTCACCCCCTGGCTATAAAAGCTAACTCCAGGGGCAGCAGACAGGAGGTGGTCATCACACCGCCTCCAATTTCGAACCGGTCCCGGCACGCCGACCATCCGGGAGAGTCGGCCTATTGATTCAATGAAGGCTACTTCATGACAGAGCGAGTGGAGTGGAACGCGCTCATTTCACGCTGCCGCTTGCGCTTGGCTTCTTCACGCCGGCGTTCATGCTCACTTCGGCTGATCGTACCGACCTGCTGCGGGCCAGCGTGCCGCCGGGTGACAGGGTCGCCTTGAATCCAGCCAGTAAGGCCCCATTGCGGATGGCCCAGGAGATAAACCCGACGGACAATGTCGTGCCCGTTAACGCCACAATCCGAGTGATCAACCCATGCCGCTCTTCGGACACCCCAACGGTGTGATCCAACGAGACGGCCAGCTCGTCGAGCTTGGCCAGTAAGAGCTCGCTCACGGACGGCTGTCCTTCTGGCGGTTCAGGCACGAGTACCGGAGCCGGCTCAACCGGCAGCACCGTAAAGAGGGGCTGGTCCTTGGCCGGATTCATCGGCTTTCTTAGGTCGTCGGAGAGGCGGGAATCACTGCGGTCGGCCTGTGAATCGGTCGCGAGCAGGACCGGGCTCGGCGGACGAAAGTCCGCTGTCCTCACGCGTGAGCCGGGCAATATCGGAGACGGAGAAAATGCGTCTGTCGATGGTTCGGCTGGACTCGGACTCAATGGACTTGAAGCAACCAGCCCTGGACCAGTCTGACTCGGCGGTGTTGTCGGCAGCAGCACTGGTGGGATAAGCGAAGTCGTTGGGGTCCTCTCTGCCACGTCCGTCACCGTCACCTGAATGGTCTGTGTCGTGCTGGCCCCTTGGCTATCGATCACTTGTACCTGCACAACATACACATTATCGCCGTTCGCATCGGTGGCCACCTCGAAATTGGGAGACGCGGTAAAACTCAGCGCACCGGTGACGGCATCGATCGTGAACAACGCCTGATCCGGCCCACCACTGATGTCGTACGTGAGGGCCTGCGCCGGCAGATCCACGTCAGCGCCGGTCACAATCGTGACGGCACTGACATTCTCCGCCACATTGACTGCCGCAGTTGATGCACCACCGCCACTCGTAATGGTGGGAGTATCATTCACGGGGGTGATCGTCAGAGTCATAGTCGTCGCGCCCAGTGTTCCCCCTGCCCCATCACTTACAGTAAACGTGAAACTGTCGCTGGTGGTTTCAGATCCGTCGTGCACATAGACCAGACGATTCGCGGCAATATCGGCTTGGGTGAACGTACTCGTCGAAACTCCAGGAGCGGTTGTGAGCTCCAGCCGTCCATACGCCGGACCCGTTCCGATGGAATAGGTCAACTGCGCCGCCGCATGCTCGACGTCCGTCACGGTTAACTCGCCACTGCCGATCGTATCGGTCCCGCCTTCTGCAACCGTGCTTCCGGAGTTCACCGCCACCATGGGCGCATCGTTGACCGGCGTGACATCGATGGTCAGGGTATTGGGCGTGGCATCGTAGGCATTGTTGCTGTCCCGCACAGAGAAGGTGAAGGTGGCATAGCCCGTCCCATTAGCATCGGCCGATGGTGTAAAGGCCAAGTTGCCCGCTGTAAGATCGGCCACCGTGATGATCTGTCCTGCCGTCACGGAAGTCCCCGAGAGCGTGAGCATGCCGGCCCCCGGCAGCGTGTCGATCCGCACCGCGCTCAGACTGTCCCCGGCGTCCACGTCGCTGAACCCAAAGTTGCCGCTGGTGAACGTATGCGCTGCATCCTCCGTGACGGTCACGGTCGCATCGGCCCCCGTCGGCGCTTCGTTCACGTTTATCAGGTTAATCGTGAAGGCTTCGTCATAGGTCAAGCCCCCGCTATCCGTCACCCGCACCGTCACGCTATGACTCATGGCTGTTTCGTAGTTCAACAAACTGCCATCGGCCACCGTGATCTCACCCGTCGCACTGTTGATCGCAAAGCGGCCGCCGGCCGTATCCGTCAAGCTATACGTCTTAGCGTCCCCGCTGTCCGGGTCCGTCCCGCTGACGATTCCCACCACGGTACCATTACTGGCATTCTCCGCCACCGTGTCGCCCGACAATGAAAGATCTGTCGGCGCATCGTTGACGGCCGTGACCGTCACCGTCGTGTCATAGGTCGGACTGGCGCCGCCATCGCCATCGGTCAGCGCAAACCGCACGGTGCGCGCCCCCGTGGTCGGCGCAGCCGTGTCGGTGTTCTGATAGGTGATGTTCCTCACCAGCGCCGTGACCGCCGTCGGCGTGGCGCTGGCGTTGAACGTGATGACGAGATTGCTGCCGCCGCTGCCCCCCGTAACTGTCCCGATGGTCACGCCCCCGTAGGTCACGGTGCTGCCGCTCACCCCGATCTGCCCCACCCCGGTCCCTTGATGCCGAATGCTCAGCACGTCCTCGGCCGGGTCGCCCCCGGCCGGAATCGAGACGCTGAGGGTCCCGGTGTCGAAGTTCGTGCTATCCACATCCGCCACCACCGCGTTGCCGCTCTCAATGACCACCGCCCCCGCCCCTTCGCTGTATGCCCGGGTGTCACCACTCAAGTTCGTGATGGTCGGAGGCGTTTCACCGGCAAGCAGGCCGACCCAATCAACCTGAGTATGGTAGTCGATGGCCACCTCTGTTTCGACGGTCCCTGTTTGAATCTCCAGGTCCCAATCGCCGCCCAATCCGGCATACCCCGTGTCGTCAGTGCTGGCCGCGACATCGGCCCCCGTTAACAACGCAAGCTGGTTGACGGCAGCCTGCCCCACGTCCCCTTCCGCAAAGTCGCAGCCGTAGACGAGGATGTCGGCCTGCCCTGACAGCGCCTGTCGGATGGTGGCGAGTTCGTCGACGTACTGTCCCGACATACTGTCGATGTTGAGCGTGCCGGTGCCGAGCTGCAGCGCGCCGACGTCACCATGTGATATCACGTGAATGGCGTCGATACCGGTGCGTCCGGCCAGCGCGCTTGCCATCTGCTCGACCCCGTCTTGCCCACCGTCGAACATGATCACTTCAATGTTGGGGTTCATCCCGTTCAGGAGTTCTCGGTAATTGGGCACGGTCGGATCGACGAAGACCACTTCTGTCGTGGACTCGCCGGAGTTATAGGTCATAATGGCTTGAAGCAGTGCTTGTGACTCACTCACTCCCATGTTTGGCTCGCCACTGCCTTCCGCGGACACAGCCGACTCGGCTTGCTCCTGCGCGACTTGTTCTTGATTCACCTCGGCCGCCGTGGTTGCCGCGGCTGCATCGAACATGAGTCGCGGTTCGAGTGAAAGCAGGGATTGTTTTGTTCTCGGAGTCTCGGGCGTCTCTCGAGCCGGCTGGGGCTTGATATCCGCTGAGGTCGGTTTTGGCTTCTTACGAAAAAGCATGACGGCGTACCTGGGAATTGAGATGGCCTGTCAGGTCTTCATCGGCTCAAGACGGTCGATGCTGGAGACCCTCTTGAAACCGAGCAAATTTCTGTCCGGTGCGAGAAGGTATCGACGAAACGAATGTGCCTTAACCTCCACTAACTAGCTGACTGGCGCGATCACGTCTGTATTCTAGAACCCGCTTTCCCTGATCAAGACCGAGACCGTCTGATCCCAAACCCTCCGCGCCACGCTGGATGGCTGGCCCTGGATCTGGACATGGCCGACAGTGGCTTGCTCGACAGGCGAGGCTGCCTGATCGACCTGCAACCGCACACGATAGACCGAGATCTCGGGACGCAGCCGGTCCTTGTCATCCTTGCGCACCGGCACATCGCCGCCATAGATCGACGCCAGGTACGGCAGGGTAAACTCACGTTCATCCACTTCGGCAATCTCTGTGACACGCGCCTCGATGGATGGCCTGGTCAAATCCAAGGGGATGAATCGTGCCGGTTGCCCGACTTCGACATAGGCCAATTCATCAACCGGCACGAGGCCTTCAATCTCGACATGGGTGCCGTCGATCAGATAGGCCACAGGCAGTTTCCGGTCGATCCACCGGCCTACAGTCAGTGAATCGGCCCGATCTCGGACGATCCCCGTGATCGGAGCCTTCAAGATCAAGTTGTCACGTTTCGCTTCCAACCCTGTCAGTTCTGCAAGCACGGCTCGCAGTGACTCCCCAATGACCTGTCGTTGATCACGATCTTGACCGTAGCCCGCCATGCGTCCGAGCCGATACTCCCATTTCTCGACTTTGGTTTCGGCCAGGTGGACTTCCTTCTCCAATGATGGATTCTCCAGGATCACGAGAGCGTCTCCTGCTTTGACCACCTGCCCGTCGTGCACCAATACTTGTCGGAGACGCCCCGGCGTCGGCGCAAAGATGGTGGCATAGGACGAGGCGTGAAGGACGGCCGGAATAGAAATGCTCGTCCGCAGTGGCACGAGTGTGAGCACGAGCACCACACTCGCGCAAGCGACTGTTCCCCAGGTGCGGGCCGATGCGGCATAGAGGGTACGGTTTTTCCACCACTCCGTCATTTCGCGCGCGATCGGCATGGCGATGAACCACACAATCTCGACGAGAAAGAGAATGATGCCGAGCGCTTTAAAAAAGTAGTGGTACACCATGACGGCAATGCCGGTAAACAGAATGAGACGGTACAGCCAGATCGCCCACGCGTAGGCCACCATGGTCTGCCGCATGCGAGCCGATACCGACTCCGGCGGTGCGCTCTGGTGGTCAAAGAGCAGGGTACGCAGCTTCCATTGTCCAAACACAAAGGCTCTGTCTTGCAGGTTGGGAATCCCTAACCCATCCGCCAGGACATAGTAGCCGTCGAAACGCATAAGCGGGTTGAGATTGACCGCGAGGCTCATCACCAGGCTGGTCGTGGCGACGATGAACGCGATGCTTCGTGCGGTGCCTTCAGGCAGAAATCCCCAGGCGAAGAATGCGACGGCAGCCAGCCCCAACTCGGCAATGACACCCCCTGCCGCAATCAACAGGCGTTTCCGTTTTGAAGTGAGGCGATAGGAGTCCGACACGTCGGAGTAGAGGACCGGCATCATGACCATGAAGGCTACGCCCATGGTGGGAACGCGGCACCCAAATCGCGTGGCCGTATAGGCATGGCCCAGCTCGTGAACCACCTTGATCACGCCAAGCGAGAGACCATAGAGAATCGCGCCGTGCCAGTTGAAGAAATAGAGAAACGTCGAGACAAACGCATCCCATTGGCGGCCGACGAGGATCAGCCCAATCAGCCCGATAGCGCCGAACGTCCAGCCGGCCGTCGCCGTGTACAGCGGTGCCACGATCGGCAAGGTAGCGCTGAGGAAATTGTGCGGATGGACCAGGGGGATCTTGATGAACAGATAGTGGTGAACCAACCACATCAGCCAATTATGCTGGCCGGCTTGGGCCTGGGTTTGGTAGTCGGTATGCTTGCCGCTGGCGGATTGTTCGGTCAAATTGTTCGTATACAGGAACTTCACTAAGTCTTCCACGTCCTCGGCGGTCGTCCGACAGGTCGTCTCACGTGCCATCGCGGCATGGAGCTTCTCGATCGTGCCGGCATTCCATCGCTGAATCATCTGATAAACCGGCCACTCGATCTGGAAATACCGGTTGCGAATGGGATCCACGATCGTCCAAGTCGGCACGCCGTCGGGGGTCGGGGTTCCGCGATTGAATTGGAGGTTCGAGCGAAGCGGGGGAAGCTTGTGTTCCTGCGATTTGGCGTCAGGTGATCCCGGGTTCATCATGGCCTACCAGCCTATCCATTGTCGAAGCGCCATCAGCGGCCTGCGCAGGAGCAAGTAGGCGAGCGGTCCTTGTTCGCCATATACCTTGGCTGTGCCTTGCCAGCCGATACGGATGCGCGGATCCGGCTGTGCGAGTTGCGCAGTGACGCGGTAGGCGAGGATGTCGCCCGGCAACACTTCCGCATGGTAGCCGGCATGGACGATCGTTGCCGGAAACGATTCCAACGCGAGCGCGTTGAGAAATATCAAGGCATCGGCTCCGTCCTTGAGCACGATGGCATCGGCCACCGGCAGATCAATCCGCAATTCGATCTGCTTCGGATCGGCGATTTCCATGATCCGCTCACCGACGGTGACAGGCCGGCCGGTCCAATCGGATTTCTCGGAATAGAGAAGCAGGCCCGCCTTCGGCGCGCTCACTTCAACTTGATCGAGCATTTCTTTCGCATACGTCAGCTCCGTTTGCCGGAGATCCATCTCCGCTTCTCTCAGCGGCACCTCGGCCTTGCGCTGCGGATCGCCGAACCCCCCTTGGATGGCTTGGCTCCGTTCTGCTCGAGCGACGGTCAATTGTTTCTCTGCGACCAGAAATTGATTTCGCAGGTTGGTGTCTTCGTATCGAAACAACGTGGTCCCTGCTTGCACCATTTGGTTCGGATGCACAGGCACGTCGGCAATGACGCCGTCGATCGGCGCGCTTACGACCACCGGGTCTTTCGCCATGACTTTCACCGGCGCCACGGCGGAAATCCGGATCGGGAGACAGAGGGCCGCAATCAGCGCCACGGGAAGCAGCCACCAGGTGGGACGCTTGATCTTCTTCGACCAACTTCGTTCCTTCCTCGACAGGGCCTTCCAGGCATACGCATAGCTCCCAGCCAACCGATGGACGATCGCCACATCGTTCTCTTGCCATGAAAAGTCCCGCTCAAACCACCATGCTCCCAGGAGCGTTTCGTCCGGATGTTGTAAGGGACACCAAAAGACCTGCCCCTTCACAAATTCCCGCCAGCCACCGCGAAGCGATTCAGGCAGCAGCTCTTCCGTGACGACCATCGGCTGCTCGCTCGGAGCGCCGGCACGACGAAGCGCCTGCACCGCCTGTTCGAGCCACACGATCATTGGGGCATCGCGATCCACGACGGCGACGCTCGACGCATTCAACACACGATACGCCTCGTCCCCCCGACTCAGGTTACTGAGGAGAAAGGCCTGCTCATACGGAATCAACCGTCTGGTTTCGTTGACGGAGAGAAACTGCAGCTCTTGGATCGTTTTGGCCGCGCGGATCTGCCCCTCCAGGTGCGTGAGGGCCGCCAGGTGAATCAGCGTTGGAAGCTGTTGTGTGGTGGGTTCTACTGTCGTGGCCATCGTTTACGGTTGCTCTACGAATTGCGCCGTGCCGCTCATCCCGGCCAAGACCTCCGGCAGTAATTTCTCGAAGGCCCCTATCACCTTGATTGTCTGACTGGCGGCATCCACCGACGCCCCGATTTCTTTGATCCTGGCCGGATACTTCCGGCGAGTCTCATCTACGACAAAGGTAAACGGCGATTTCCGCTTGAGCCAGGACAGTGATGAGGACGGCAGCACCAGCTCGATCTCCAGGCTGCTGTCATCCAACAAACTGATCAACTTGTCGTTGGGAAACACATTCTCATGTTCATTGACCATCACACTGACGACACGGCCGCCGAATGGAGCCGCAATCTGGCACCCTTTCACATTGACCGCCGCGACACGAATCGAAGCCGATGCCTTTTTGGCTTCCGCCTCCGACGTTTCCAGGTCGAGGTTACTGACGGCATTGAGTTTCCCGAGTTCGACGTTGTTCTTGTACACTTTGTCTTTGACCTCGTGTTCGGCGATGGCGACCGCCAGCTCAGCCTGGTACTTGTCACAGTCGATTTGGACGAGCATGTGCCCTTTTTCGAACCGTTGCCCTTCCTTGTATGGAAGCATGCTGACGCGTCCCTGGACTTGAGCATAGAGCACCGCCTGTGCCGCCGCCTTGACGATTCCGCGCGCGACACCATGATCCACCCGTGTGATGTGAGCCGTTTGGTCCCCTTTCGACCATCCGGTCGAAGGGACACCCACGACGGCGGCAAGGAACACCGGCACCATCACGCTATTGCGCCACTGGTATCGCATGACCGGCCGAGCTCCTTTCCTCCTCCGACATCGTAAACCCACTGGGTTCCCAATATTGTCTGATCGAATCGGCGAGTTGAGCCAGGCTTTGTTCGCCTGGCGCCGCTGGAACGGCCTCCTCTCCGAGCGACGCCATCAAAGTGGCGTACGCTGTTTCCAATCCCGATCGCGCGGCGTCCAATCGCACATCGGCGGCCACATCATTGACTTGCTCTCGGATCAACGTGAGATCGTTTGTCCTTTGCGTGATCCACATATTCTTTGTGTGCTCGACGATCGCCGCCTGTGTTCGCTGATAATTCCGCGCATCCTGATATTCCTCTTTGGCGTGGACGAACTGCGCCGCGCCGACGTGCACCTCCGTCAGAATGGACAAGCTCAACGCCATACTTTGGGCATCCAACATGTGTCCGTGGGCTTCGATCGCCTTGAGCTTAGCCGGCGTTCGAAACACAGACAGTAAATTCCAGCTGACCTGCGCCGCATAGGTCAACCAATTTTGATAGAAAAGGAAACTGTTGCTGTTGTAATACCCACCGAATGAAACTTTGAGACTGGGGAACAGCTCCAAGAAGACGGCCTTGACCTCCTTGGCATTGATACGCTTCTTGTAATCAATGGCGCGCAGCTCAGGCCTGAGCATGAGCGCCTGTTCTTCCATCTTTTCGCTGTCCAAGTTGATCACCGGCACCACGGTTTCCCGCGGAGGTATGACCAGGTCAAACGGCGTTCCCGGCGGCAACCCCATCATAGAGGCCAATTGTGTTTTGGCCGTACTGAATTCACGAAACAGTCGTCGCACCTCCCGCTGAGTATTCAGCAGATCCCGTTGATAGTTGAGCGGAGTCAGCGGAGCCTGCAGCTTTTGATCGACGATGCGTTGGGCGCTCGTCAACGCCTTGGTGACCGATTCATTCAAGAACTGGATCCGCGGCAGCACCCGTTCCGCGCTCACGGCTCGCCAGTAGGCGCTGCGAACTTCCTGTACGAGGCGGACGGCGATCCGCCGTTTTTCCTCCTCGGCGATCATCACGTTGTCGGCGGCCTGTTGCGCACGTACGAACGACAACCCAAAATCCAGCACGTCCCAACTCAAAGCAAGATTCCCGGAGACGATGTTCTTCTCGGCGGAGGTGAACGGTTCAACCGCTTGGCGGCCGGTGACGATCGATTGTCCGACACCACCGGCGAAGTTATTACGCCCATCAAACCCGGCATTGGCCGAGAGCTGGGGGAGCAAGGAATAGTGCGCAATATTGAGCTGTTGATGCGCCAGCTGCACTTGGATGGTTTTGACTTTCGCGTCCAAGTTGTACTTCAACGCGCGCGCGACGGCCTCATAGAGGCTGATCGGCCCCACGACCGGCTCTTCAACCGATGAAATCGCCTGGAAATCTTTCACCATTCGAGCCTTCACGTCTTCCTTGTTCAACGCATGGGGTTTGATGAGGCACCCGCTCAGTGAGAACAGAGCCACCAACGCCATGGCGGCCCATCTCACGGTACGACCCGCCCCAATCCGCACATGTGGAAACATAGTGATCTCTGCCACCGAGGACCTCGATCTCTAGTGACTATGGTTATCCAATGGTGATATCGGCTGAGTAGCGGGGGAACTTGATTAAACCGAAGAGAATGGAGCTGAACTGCGTTTATCTATTGAGGAACCAGCTACAAGTGGCTCAGACGGCCAGCTAGGCAAGGCCTTTCACCTGGCTTGGTGAGCATCATGGCTTAAATCATTGATAAGTAAGCGATTGGCGACTACTCGTCTCACAATATCCACCTTCCGAGTTACCCCATCCGAGTCTATTCATTCTCCGGAATTCCGATACCTTTCCCTCATGGCGCACGTTCCATCACTTTTAACCAGGAGAACATCATGACGAAGTGTACCCGTTGCCAAGGTCTGATGGTCGAGGATCATTACTTGGATTTCGAAGGTACCTACGGTCATATGTGGGCCAAGGCACACCGCTGCATGAACTGTGGGAGCGTCCACGATTCTGTCATTGAACAGCACCGGCTGGCCAAACCACAACCGGCGCTCGTGCTCGCGAACGGTAAACTCCATGACGAGGCCGATGATTGCGACGAGGACGCCCAACCCGTCGTCTTACGCGCAGCGTGATGCCGTCTATCAGATTAGAAGTGCATAGGACACGGGCAATATGCCGGTCCGATCCTGAGAGGATGTGAGACGTGGCTTCTATCTTGATCGTTGAAGATGACGCGCCGGTTCGAGCCTTATTGCGAGATATTCTTGAAGAAGACGGCCATCACATTCGTGAGGCCGAGAATGGCCAAATCGGCCTGGCGCTGTATCGCGAATCGCCCGTGGATCTCGTGATCACCGATGTTTTGATGCCGCAACGGGACGGAATGGAAGTGACGCTCGCGCTGACGCAGGAATTTCTAGATGCTCGAGTCATCGCCATGACCGGCGCCACCGGCGATCAGAACTTTCTCAACGTCGCGAAACTCTTCGGCGCCCGGCGCGTGATTCAAAAGCCTTTCACGGTGGAAAGCATCCGACGAGTCGTGCGTTTCACGCTTGACCATTAATCCCTCCAACTATCCCTCCAACTCAACGGGTCGGGCAACAAAACCACTCCATCACCAAGAACCCAGGGAGCCCCTACCCTACCCATCCCGTATGCCCTCTCGGGCCTCGTGAGAAGCAAGCCCCTGTGACGGCCACAGCGATCCCACGAGCATGCCGATGGCAGCCATCACAAACCCAACGAGCTGTGGGGGCCAGACGTCGGTCGGCTCGCTGACCAGCTCTGACGCCAGCCAGCTCGTAAGCCCGGCGACAATGGCCCACAGCGCACCCTGTGTCGTCGCTCCTTTCCAATACAGTCCGGCGAACAATGGAATAAACGCGGCAACCAGGGTGACCTTGTACGTGCTCACCACCATTTTATAGATTGTGGCATCGGACCACAGGGCAATGATCAACACCACCGATGCAAAGCCGATTAAGACGACCCGCATGAGACGGAGAAATTCCGCATCATTCAGGTTGGGCAAGAGCGGCTTGACAACGTTCTCACTCAAGGCCACCGACGGCGCGAGAAGCGTCGCGCTTGAGCAGCTCATAACGGCGGAGAGCACAGCGCCAAAGAAAATGATCTGCGCAGCGATCGGTGTGTGTTCCAAGATCAATGTCGGCAAAATCAACTGTGAATCTTGCTCCAGCAGGAGGCCGAACTTTGCGGGATCGATCAACGTCGCCGCATAGGCAAGAAACATCGGAACAAAACAGAAGCTGAAATAGAGCACCGCGCCCAGCAGCGCACCGCGAACGGCTGTTCGTTCATCCTTCGCCGATGTGATCCGTTGAAACACATCTTGTTGCGGGATAGATCCGAGCATCATCGTCATCCACGCTCCGACAAAGGGAACCCACGCGGTGAATGTCGCGGGGGGAAACAAATCCAATTTACCGGCGGCCGCCGCCTGCTCGATGACCGTCCCCACTCCACCCGCGAGATCACTCACAAGTGATGCGACATACAGCAACCCTCCCATGATGACTGAAATCTGGACGAAATCTAAAATCGCGACGGAAAACATGCCGCCGAATGTCGTATAGGTCAGGACAATAGCCGCTCCGATCACGATACCCACCGACTGGCTGACGGCGCCCTCTGTCACCACATTGAGCACCAAGCCCAGTACTTTGAATTGGGCCGCCACCCAACCCAGGTAGGAGGCCACGATGCAGAACGTGCACAGGACTTCGATGGTGCGGTTATAGCGAAATCGATAATAGTCACCGACCGTCAACATGTTCAGTCGATATAACCGTGGGGCAAAAAATAGTCCGGCGAGCATCAGACACATGCTGGACCCGAATGGATCGGCAACCACTCCATGGAGACCTTCTTTGACGAACGTCGCCGAGATGCCTAATACGGCTTCGGCGCCGAACCACGTCGCAAACACCGTCGCCGTGACGATGGGCAGCGGCAAGCTTCTTCCCGCGACCGCAAAATCTTTCGAGTTCCGCACCCGGGTCGCGGCGAATAGACCGATGCCGACAGACAGGAGAAGATAGAGGATAACGAACGAGAAGACCACGCGCGCAGAATACGGCTATCTCGGCTTGCAATCAATCGATATTCAGGAAAGCCTCGGGCAGGCAGATTGGCCGTTGGGGCATTTTGATTGGTTCAGCAACGAAAGTAATTCTTCCCTGAAAGACCCGGAGCTCGCATTCAGTGGGCTGTTGACTTCGATCACGTTTATCGACCCATCGTGCAAATGCGGGGATTGCTCGGTCACCCAATGGCTGACCACTCTGACCCTGGATCCATCACGAAGCACATGGACAAGCTGCCCTTCCCATCGTCCCTTCGTACGGAGCTCATCCTCGATCACCTTGAGCGGAACAGGGAACGCCGTTTTAAGGAGTTAATGGGACGTCGCCCCCAGAACATCGTGCGGTCCCCATCCATACAGCTTCTTCGCTCCATCACTCCAGTATCGGGATCGTCCCATCCAGATTGCGAACCATGAGCGCGGCGGTGGAGATGGTGTGAGCTTTCGTCGATCGATCCAAGGCTCCAGGTAGCTCTTCTTCATATCCTCTCGTCAATAGACCATGCGTCAATTCCGCTACGAGCACAGAACCTGGCAACGTTAAATGAAGCTTATCCCCCAAATACACCACTCCGTCTATCCCCCATCAATTTCCCAAGCTTGTAAATATACCGACTAATATCGACGGAGAATGAAGCCGGCTGAGAATAGATGATGACTCGACGATCCTTCAATTTCTCAAACAACGCATCGAGATGAACCCGAAATTCTTCATCGCCGATTTTTTCATACGTTTCCAACCATCTACTCGACACAATGATTCCATCCGCCTTATTGTTCGGGACATAGTCATCCACAAACCAGTCGTAGAAGTCCGTGCACCGACGACCCTTTGTCACGCGCAGGGCACTACGACTCCCTCCGGTGAGTTGGATAATCTTATCCTCGCCAAGAACCCGCACAAGACCTGGATACAAATGAGCCGCAAGACTGTCTCCATACAAGATAAATCGTTTGGAGGATCCGGCTGGATCCTCGCTCGGCTGAGCAGACGAACCCTGCGCCAAGTCACAGTGATTCTCCAAGAGGGTTGTATAGGGTTGGTCTACCTCAAAAAAACACGTATGGATTCGCCACTGCGCTTCCATCTCTCTCGCCAGTTTGTTTTGCACCTCCACACGGTAACCGGCTGCAGGCCGACCGTGGACACAGCGATCACGACCGCGGAAGCTAGCGACAATCTCCACAGCAATCTTTTCGGCACGATGTTCCCTCGACGAAACGGCGTTTCAATATATCTCCAGGTCACATAGGCGAGACTGAACGTAAGAACAATGATGCCGGCTATCACCATTTCATCAAGCTCAGTCAGGCTTCGATGGCGAGCAAAAGACAACAATGGCTGATGCCATAAATAGGCGCTGTAGCTGACAAGCCCCATCCCGACGAACACTCGACTCGCCAATAACCGACCAACGATCGTTTCAGGCGAGCCAAATACGATCAGTAAACCAGCGCCCACGGTCGGTACCAACGCAGAGAAACCCGGGAAAGGCGTTTCTTTACTAAGGGTCAGTGCCGCTCCCGCGATCAATCCGAACCCAACAAGGCTCAATATCTGTTGGAGAGCCGATGGAAACGGGTCACGTTCCTTCCCATCCAGGTAGAACGCGATCAGCGAACCCATGGCCAATGTCCTTCCCCCGATTTTACAGACACCTCTGTAAAATCGGGGGAAGGACACTCATCTAAAAATGATTTTGAGCGAACTAGTAAATGTCCGAGGTGGGAGCTTAAAGAATATCCTGCTAAAAGATGGACGCCACTGAAGAGTCACCCACAAAATGGGAGTGGACATGCCCAACCACCCGAAGGAGTCGGGTGGTTAGTAGAGGCCTGGCAGCTTTACGTACGGGAGATGTTCTGATTGCAGGGATGCTCAGAGCCTGTGCGAGCGGCGGACAGGTTCAGCCTCAGGGAGATCAGGCAGTGCCTGATCTCCTGCCTGGCCAACTATCACATGCCTACGACTTAAACGCCCAGTATCGAGAGGCTCCAAATACCAATCGACACCCCACGAGAAACAGTTCGCCATGAGACTCAACTGGTACAAGTTTCGTCCACTGGACTTCATACAAACTCAGGGAATATTCCCACCGCGTTTCAGCAACATGGAGTTCCAGCAGTTGCTGTTTTCGAGGCCGCCCCCCCATCAACACAAGGATCCCATGCTCACTCCTGTTGATGCAGTAGACCTCGCCCTGCTCGATGGTCACTCGCTCTCCATTGAGCGATTCGCACAAGCTATAGGCGCAGACTTTTTGTTCGTTCACTCGCGCCTCTTGGCGTCGCGAAAGAAATGATTCCTCCGCGTCTCTGTGGGTCCTGGATACTGCGCCGGCGTTCAGATTGCCCAGGCGGGAAATAGGCGACTCACGGGTGACTTCCTTGATTCCACTATTCATGATGCCTCCAAAGATCAATCGAGCAATGTTGCTGAAGAGAGCAAATGCCATACCTGAACACATTCACACATGCACACGTGGATTTCCCATGAATCCCCTCGAATGCCTTGCGAGAACGCGTATCGAAACAAAACAGTGAAGGGATATGGAATCATCATTCTGAAGTATTGCGGTGATAGCTAATTGATTCTAAACATAGTTCCATGAGTGAATGAAAAAACATACATAACAAGAAGGCCTGTCCTTCACCAGAAGGTAGGCCTCAGGAGGTTGATCCCGTGATGTAGTCAGATGGAATGAGTCGGTCAGGTCATTCAGTCACGCCTGAATTGTCACCATGCTTTGGTGAGGCAACACAAGAGGCCGAGCAAGCAACCCTACAAAATTCATCCCATCAGCTCAGCTTCTCCACTCGAAGGCCGAGCAAGCGGATGAGTTTTCGGTGGGGGTTTTCGCGCCGATCGAGAAACGGTAGCAGCAGCTTCAGACCTTCCCGCTGCAACAGTGCCACATTGCCGGTCGGCACAGCCAAAGTGCGCGCCCGAGATGTGGTTTTAAAATCAGCAAACCTGACAGTGAGCACGACGGTCCGAAACGCGTGAAACCCTTCGTGATGCAGACGATCGACCACCCCCTGAACAAGCGCATCGAGCAGAGTGAATAGTCTCTGACTGTCGAGCGTATCGAACTCAAAGGTTTCCTGCTCTCCGATGGATCGGGGCGCCGAATATTCCTCAACCGGTGAATCGTCCCGTCCTCGACTCTTTTCGTACAGATCCAGCCCTCGTTTCCCCAACAGGGCTTCGAGTTGATGGATGGTCAACGCTCTCAGATCCGTGGCGGTTTTGATATGTTTTGCGTTCAGCAGGCCTTCTGTTTTTGGTCCGATACCAGGAATGACCCGGATCGAGAGTGGCGCCAGAAACGCCTCAGCCTCCTCCGCTCGTACGACCGTAAGTCCGTGAGGTTTCCGCCATCCTGACGCGATCTTCGCGATCAGCTTATTGGGTCCGATACCGACGGAGGCCGTCAGCCGCTCTTCCGTGTGGATCGCGTCCTGCAACTCCCGACAGACTGCTTCCGCCGCCTCATAGGATCCCATAACGCTCACATCCCCATACGATTCATCGATACTGGCCTGTTCTACCTTCGGCAGGAAACGCCGTACGATCCGCATCACTTCCTCGGAAACCCGGGCATACTTGTCCATATCGACCGAGACAAACGTCACCGGTGGCTTCCCTGCCCGGCGAGCGGCTTCAGACAAGCGCCACGCAGTGGAGATCGGCGTCGCGGAGTGAATCCCATACGCGCGCGCCAGATAGTTCGACGTAGCGGCGACCCCACGCCCGTTCCCACCCTGCGGATCCGCGCCCACGACGAGCGGTATCCCTCGAAAAGCCGGCGTATCTCGCTCCTCAATCGCGGCGAAAAACGCGTCCATATCTAAGTGAGCGATAATCCTCATCACTATTCGACCTTTATGCCGCAATAGATTCCACGACATGGCGGACAACGCTCACAGATTAGAAGATACCGTATGAAGAGTGCTGTCATTTTCACCATAGCTTTTCGCGCCGGAGGTGACGTACAATTGAACCCTAGTTGTAACCTAAAACGGTTTTGTTTCATGATCGTTGCTCACACCCTATCGCCACCACCATCAGCAGGAGGAGGTCATTCGTGAGTATTCGTTGGTTCAACATTATCGGATTTGTGATGTTGCTCTTTGCTCTCTTCCTCAACGAGATCGTATACATGAACGTGTGGTACGGCTCGAACTTCGGCCTGATTGTTCCGGCTATCCTGTATCTCGGTGTCGGAGTGTGGCTCTCTCTGTGGGGAGGGACACGTTGCCAAGAAGCATGATGTCGTTTACCCCTATGACTTTTCAAGGTCTAGAAGGTCATCTCGATCGTGCGGCAGCGTTCCGACTCAATTTAAAGGGTCAATTCATTGACGCGTTCATCGAACGCGGGGCAAAGACCATCACTAGAAAGGAGACAATCCATGGGTATGAGTTTTATTAATTGGATTGGGTTTGCGATGTTGGTGCTTGCGCTCCTTCTGAATGAGGCATTTCTTGGAATAACCGCCTGGTACGAGCTCAATGTGGGAGCGATTATTGGGGCTGTCATATATCTGGTTGTGGGAGTGTCGTTATCGCTCTGGCCAAGCCCACACGACCAGACAGCCTGATCGATAGCCTTCCGTCTTGTCAAAAAATAGGATGCAGGGGGTTGGGTGTGTCCTCTGCGCTTTCCAACCGTATGCCTCACTGCATTGTCTCCAACCGTTAAGGAAGAGCGGGATCACTCAATGCTCTTCCACTTAATCGATTGAGTAATAATGCCGACATCCTTCATCAGCACAGTCTTCATCCGAACAGTAAAACGGGCGACTGCGGCGGAGTCAAACGCCGCAGTCGTGCTTCTGGATTTTCCCGCAGAATTGTAGAAGCAATCCCGGCAGGTTCGCAACGTACGCTTTCGTGGGAAGCCTTCAATGCATATCAAGGGTTGATCTCCTCCGTATGAATCCACTACGATTCTGCTATCGAAAGTGTCGAGGCCTGTGCCACGGCGACCGTGATCGTTTCATCCGGTTCTTCAAGTGCGACGTCACCTCCGAAACAAACAGGAAAACGTAGGCCGTTGGCGGATAACGGGGCTCACACGATGCACAATGGAAAGATCGCGAAGGAGGAATTCATCTACCCGATGTAACTGTTTTCACCAAACCCCCACCCCAACCAGAGGAGGAGACCATGGCAGACAAACAGTACAAACAGCTCGGATGTCTGGATGTGCAACCGTCGGGCGGCTGCGGATTCCAGGTGCGGGCGGAGACGGAGACAGAACTGATGCAGCTCGTGGCGACTCACGCCAAGCAATGTCATAAGTTGGATACGATCCCACCGGAGATGGTGTCTAAAGTACAAGCCGCGATCAAGACCGTGACGGTTACCGTCTAGCGAACGCGAGGCACAGCCGACAGGCCTCCCTGTAGCACCCTCAGGGCCAGGGAGGCCTCCACATCTCGCATCCAAGTGTCGGCCAAGGAGGGCTTATGGGCTTGAAAATCGTCCTACCCATGACAATACTTCTCCTGTTGAGCACCAGCGGTTGCAGCTACCTGTTTTACCCACATGCGAAGGACTTTACGGAAAAAGCAAAGGGAGCAACGGGAGTCGAAACGTTGATCAATTTGACGAATATGGCGGAAGCCACGGCGAAAACCGCCAAGGGAGGGAAGGGGGTCGATCAACCATTCGACGACCTGCACAATCAGTTCCATGCCATCGACAACAGCATCTGCTGTGTCGAGAAGTCGGTGAGAGAACAGCCGGCCTATGCGCTGGCCGTCACACATAACAAAGAACTCGGGACGATTTTCAAGCGGCTATGGAAATTCAAGGATAATCAGCCGCAACGGGATCAGCACCTGGACCTCTTTGCGTCTGAACTCCAAGAGATGCGTCAGACCCTACAAACCCTGAGGTAATTTCATGGCATCACCAGCGCCGGAGCAAATCATCGAGAACCAGCGCCAGGATTGGAACCGCGTCGCCGGGGGGTGGGAGAAGTGGGATCGCTTCTTCGATGAACAAATGGCGTTCCTCAATCACCGGCTCGTCGCCGACGCCAGACTGCGAGCGGGACTTTGCGTGTTGGATCTTGGATCAGGCACGGGCTATCCAGCGCTCCTCGCAGCCAGCACCGTTGGAGCCAACGGCAGCGTCGTGGGAATCGATCTGGCAGAGCACATGCTCGAAGCCGCAGCCCGTAAAGCCGCCTCGCTCGGCATTTCCAATGTCACGTTCCGCGCCGGTGACGTCACGACCTTGCCGTTTGAAACGGCTTCGTTCGACGCGGTGACGAGCCGCTTCTGCCTGATGTTCCTGCCGGAAATTCCCAAGGCCGTCGCCGAGATCGCCCACATCTTGAAGTCCGATGGATGGGTGGCTGTCGCCGTATGGTCCGCGCCGGAAAAGAACCCTTATCTCAAGATCCCCATGGACATCATCAAGCAATTCATCGAGCTTCCCACGCCGGATCCGGAGACTCCGGGAATTTTCCGTCTGGCGAAGCCCGGCGATCTCGGACACATGCTGCAACATGCGGGCTTCGTCGATATCTCCGAGCAGGAATTTCTCGGGGACGTCAGGTTTGCGGCGGCGGAACAATACTTTTCTAGCCTCATGGACATCGCCGCGCCGATTCAAAATCTATGGGCCAAGTTGAGCCGGAAACAACAAACGGAGGCCGAACAACGTATCATCGAAACGGCCGAACGATATCGAAAGGGATCGGTCATCGCGTTGCCGATCGCCGTGCGGATGGTCGCCGGACGTAAGTCCGGATGATGAATGTCGGCGAAACGCGACGGCTTCAAAGACTTTATTTTGGATCAGTTAGCCGATCTCCGCGGGGTCACTTGCCGGGCCATGTTCGGCGGCTACGGCCTCTATCATCGAGCCAATTTTTTCGGCATCATTCATAACGGCCGTCTTTACTTCAAGATAAATGCGGCCACCGTTCCCGATTACACCGAACATGGCATGAAGCCTTTTCGACCGAATGCCAAGCAGACGCTCAAGTCCTTCTACGAGGTACCGGTCGATATCATGGAAGATGCGGAAGCATTAACCAACTGGGCCACTCAAGCAGTCGAGCGATGAACACGTTATGCCCGACGTTCTCTGGACCATCGGCCATTCGACAAGACCAATCCATGAATTCCTGTCGCTTCTGAAAGCGCATGGCGTCCAGCAGCTTATCGACGTCCGTACCATCCCCCGCTCTCGCCACAATCCTCACTACAACAAAGAAGCTTTTTTAAGGAACCTGCGAAGCGAAGGTTTCTTGTATCAGCACATGCCCCAGCTCGGTGGTTTACGAAAAGCCAAGAAGGATTCCATCAACATGGGCTGGCGAAACGCGAGTTTTCGCGGCTACGCGGATTACATGCAGACAGAGGAGTTCCGGAGAGCCTTGGACGAGCTGATGGCCGAGAGCCGATTGCAGCGCACGGCGATCATGTGCGCGGAAGCGGTCCCTTGGCGGTGCCATCGATCCTTGATCGCTGACGCGTTAGTGACAAAGAACCGGGAAGTTCGACATATCATGTCGGAAACGAAAGCCAATGCCCATGTCATGACATCGTTCGCGGTGTTGGAGCAGGGTAGACTGACCTATCCCACTCCGACAGACCAACAGAACACGTCAGGCCTCTTTTAACCCCCATCATCACTTCTCCTCGCCTTTCCAGCCTCGCCTACCTACGCGATGCCGGTTGCTCGCTTCGCCGGAGCCGTCTGTGAGCGATATTGCCCATTCAAAATCGATAGGCGGATACATTGACAATTAATAAGTTAATGCGTTGACAATTAATTGACAATATCTATCTCGCCGACGTTCTGCTTCCGGAGGAGAGCTACGAACACATCTCCGGCTCAGCCGGCAAGCCTTAAGTCTTCATCTTCAAAGCTTGCTTGCCGACCACAAAATCGTGAAATGGGGAACGACTCGAGGAGCCAGCTACATGTTGGCAAGTCGAGCAGATCAGCCGATCGCGCTGACTCGTTCGTTGGAGATACGTGGGTGCGATGAAGATCAAGCCTGGTCAGAAGTAGAGATCCGCTTTCAGCTCAAGCGAGCGCTCCGTCCGAACGTACTGGCAATCATGCGCTATGCCTTTACGGAAATGCTCAATAATGCCATCGAACATTCGCAATCCGACCGGTGCGTTATTCAGATTGTGGTAGGACCTACCCTGACTTCCTTTGAAATTCGCGACGACGGGATCGGTTTATTTCATTCGATTGCCTCAAAGCTCCATCTCCCCGACGAGGAAACAGCGCTCATTGAGCTTCTCAAGGGCAAGACGACTACCATGCCGCAGGCCCACACGGGTGAAGGATTTTTTTTACGTCACGAGTCGGTGATACGTTCTCGTTGAAGTCCCACCGGATCAAAATCGAGTGGAATAGGGCCAAGGACGATGTGTTCGTTTCGCAGCCACGTTTCATACGTGGGACCTTGGTGCAGTTTTCGCTTCGGCGAAATGCCCGCCGAACCCTCGAAGAAGTTTTCGGCGAATTCGCTCCTCAGGAGTACGATTTTCAGTTCCAGAAGACGAAGGTATTGATCAAGCTCTTGCAGCCTGATTATGTCTCACGCTCGGAGGCACGGCGTCTTTTGGCAAACCTGGAAAAGTTTCGCGAAATCGTTTTCGATTTTCGCGACGTACGATCCGTTGGACAAGGCTTCGCCGATGAAGTGTTCCGTGTCTTCGCCGACCGCAACCCTAGCATTCTGCTCCGACCCGAGAATGTCAATCCCGCCGTCATGGCCATGATTCGGCATGTTAGTCGAGCAACCCCTTCTCACGAACCAGCCGGAATAATCACCAGTTGTGAATGAAGGGTCAAGGATGCAGGGGATAAAATCAAAGAGACCGTCGACTACTTGGGATGGGGAATGATGGACAGCAGCAGGTACGTGTCGCCGTCAATCTGAAAGTCAAACCGGTAATCACATCCACTCGGGCTTGCCAGATGTTATTCGTTTCATCGCACTTCATGGCTCGCAGAAAAGGGTGGCGAAGGTTGGAAAGCAAGAAGGCCAACTGTTTCTCGAATCTGGCTTACCGTTCTTTCGAGAGTTTTTGATACTGCCTCTGAAAACGGAGTGTAAAAGAAGCGGTCATGCCGTGGGGCGGCGGAGGGCACGTGCGGTTGCCTGAGCGGTGGGAAAGGCCCCCTTGACGCGGCCCCGTTTAACTTCATTGAGGCCAACTTTAGTTCCTGATCGATTAAATGCTTTGGATTTAAAGTAATCGTTCGCCCTTCGACCTTGGCCTTAGCTATGCCTCTGATTTCGTCAAGAATATAGTTCGTGTCCATTCAACTCAATCTCATCCTTCTTTGGATCACCGGTATCAGTGAATGGGTGAACAACCTAGCTCCGCTAAGTTGATTCGGTCGAGAGACTCTCATATCTTAGCCTTTTGTCTTGCAGGATGGTCAAAAGCGTCGCTCGACAAGGCCGCAGTGAGCGAGAGCCCGAGGCGTACGCGGTAGGAAACGCTGAGGGTTTGAGCGAAGCGAGAACGCAGTCGGCGGCGCTTTTCACCATCCTGCTATGCGCTCTTGAACTTCGTGAGCTTGGCGAACAGGATGGCGGAAAAGGGAAAAGCCAGGCCGAGCGCAAGTTGCACCATGAAGAGATCGCCCAACTGGCTGTAGTCGGCAGCGGTCTGAATGCCGCCGGTCGCGTGGTCTCGAACTTCCCGCGTGACGACGAAGATTTCGTTGAGATACTTCGTCCCGAGCTGGCTGAATGACAACGCAAGGTTGGTGAACGAGGCCATCACGGCAAAGAAGGTGGCTTTCAGATTGGCGGGAGCTGAATTCGCGATCCAGGCCAGCATGGGAATCATGGAGATCTGAACAAGCGGCGATTCCAACGCCGTGTCGACCAAGGCAATGAAACGGGCATCGACGATTCCCCCGCTGAGGCGCGCCGTCCATTCGTGCAATCCATAATAGAGCCCCACAATCGGAAGCGCGAGGATCGTCCCGACGATCGTCAAGAACCCGACCACGTACATGATGGATCGTTCGGCCATAAATCGCCGAAACACAAACATTCCCACCAAGGCCACGATGCCGCCGATCAAGGAAAGCACCGACAGGAACTGCTGATCGAACTTCAAGTGATCGATCATCCACCACGTCGCGCCTGGGCCGGTCCCTGGAATGGCGCGTAACGAGAAGACCACGGCGGCGGTGCCGACCAACGTGAGCCGTTTATCCGGTTCCAGTTCCCGCATCAGTCTCGACATCAAAAACAGGACGATGGTCATCGAACCCGCAAACACGATCTCTTCCCGATACGGAAATCCGCCGAGCCCCACGGTCAAGGTAAAGAGAACAAAGCCCATGCTGCCGATGAGGATCCACCAATTGGGTTTCGTCAGTTCGCTTTCCGCATCGCGCACATTCACCATCCGGCGGGCCTGCTCGAGCGAGAACCCCTGCTGAACGAATCGTTGGGTCTGCCGGTATTTCAACCACCAAGCCAATCCCACGCCTGCCACAGATACGAATGGGATCGCCATGGCCATGAGATAGATCCGCTGGTAAAGCCGAATGAGATCGGCCTGCGGCAGTCCTTCGGTCCCGGTGAAGACATACACATTGATCAGCGCCACGAGAATCCCGCCGCCGACAATCGCGACACGACCCAGTGTCTGCATCGTCGTGTGCATCAGCTTGCGTGTCTGATCATCGAAGAGTCGGCCCTGATCGTCGACACGGGGAACGGCCTCGACCGTCATGGCGTCCGCGACGGCGTCTTGAACGACATAGCCGATAGGGGCCAGCAGCGCGCTGAGGACATACCAGATTTCCGCCGGCAAAACGGCCGTCATCGCTTCGCGCTCGCCGATCAACAGGGCCATGATGCCGAGGCTGATAGCCAGGAGCCCTGCCCCCAACCCGACGAGCCAGCTCTTCCATCGCCAGAGAAGATCGACCGTATGCCCGATCGGCATCTTCAGGGCCCACGGAATCCCGGCCCAGAATCCCAGCGCGGCGAGAAATGCGGCGGAGAGGCCGAGGTAGTCCTTGACGAAAAAGGTTCCGACGATGCCGGTGAGGCCGGAGATCCCGTAGGCGACATAGACCATGAGCGGCGGCAGATAGGACAACCGCATCTCGCGGCCAAGCGAGAGAATATTGCGATCGATCCATTGGACGACGGGTGTGAACATCGCTAGCGCAATGACCTGCCCTTTTCTCGACGTTCAACCAAGGCCAGCAGATGTCTTCGCATGTCCGTCGAGGAAAGATGCACCCGATCGCCATGCCCGGCCAATACCCATTCAAAGCTGTAGTCGAGGAGTTTGCGAATGGATTCAACTAACGTCCACTTTCTCCAGATGAGGCGAGTGGGAGCGTCCAACGATTTGGCGCGCGGATTCCACCAGAGATGATCTCCGGTGAAGAGGAATCGCTCCCGATAGAGCAACGCCATGCTGCCGGCGGTATGGCCCGGCACAGGAATGATGTGGAAGTCCGGTCCTATCGAAACCGTCTCTTCCCCGTCAATGATACGTTCCGTGCTCGGCGCGGCATCCGCGTCTGCCCGATGGATGATCCGCTCGGCGCCGAAATGCCCGGCATATTTGTCCGCATCCGCCACGTCATCCTTGTGGGTGAGAAAGATATGGGCGATGCCGCCACGACGCTCGAAGCATTCAACGAGGTGCTTGATATACCGCGGTGAGTCGATCAGCCAGTTGCCGTCCGGATGTTCGATGAAGAAACTGTTCGCTCCGAACGATGTCTCCGAATTGAAGCCGCAATAGCTCACTCCGTTTTCAATCTGCATCGGAAAACTTTCCATCGCGCTCCGCAGGCGGGATGTATCGCGATGTTCCGCGCCGATCGACCCGACCGGACAAGCCAGCAACGCCTGGTAGGCTTGATGAATCTGCGGATCACTATCCGGCTGACGATGCACCGCGGAATAGTCCCCGATCTCTTCAAAACTCAGGGGCGCCAATTGCCGGCAGGTATCGCAGTTGATGCAGGTCGCATCCACGTAAAAATTGCCAGGCACGTTGGAGTCCAATCGTTTGTTACGGTCGGCCATGTCTACGCCACAACTTACTTGAGGGCGGCAATCGCTTTCAGCCTTTTTGAAAGTTCAAGCCCGAACGACTGAACAGCGAGCTTCTTAGCCTCAGTCGTCCCCTTTTTGTTCTGCAAGACCATAGTCGGTCCCATTTTCGACGCCACACCTTCAGACTCAACGCTCAGATAGAGGTACTGGTTCTTGACGTCCCACATAGCTCCATCCAGTACGAACAACGAGTCTGCATGAGTCCCGGGAACCAACCACATGCCGACAATGGTAAGATATAGGAATGCAGAATAATTATTATAACGATCGACATCGGCAATACCATTGACGATCAGCACAGCATCAGCCCCGTGTTCTGCAGCAGCGAGCCTTATCCCTTCCATGTCATTTCTTGACACCCTCGCCTGTGGAATAACGAATACATCGGATATCACACCATCGGATTTCAGTTGGAGTTATATTGAAGTCCGTTGAATTTTGAATGAGGGGCTCCTGCCGTGGAATACTCTACGGGCACACAGGAAAGGAGCCACCGATGAGGCGGGAGACCAGACAACGGAAACAGGTGTTGGCAGGATTGCGAGCGATGACGGGTGAGGACCGAATGCTGGGGACCCTGGTCCGTGTCATTCACTCCGGGAAACAAGCGTTGGATGCGGTGATGCTGGAGATGGGACGGATGGTGGGTGAGAGTATCATGCTGATGGAGCGCGAGGAGATCGCGGGACCGGACTACCATCCGACGGACCCTGCTCTTCAAAAGTGGGCGCATGAGGACGGCTCGATCTTCCTGGGAGACCAGAAGGTCAAGGTGACGCGCCCCCGCTTGCGGCACGTGACGCAGGGAGAGCTGACCCTGCAGTCCTATGCCCGGATGCGTGCGCCGGGGGCATTTTCGGAGGAACTGTTGGCGAAGATTCTCCGAGGCGTGTCGGCGCAGCGCTACGCGGACACCGTGATCGAGGCCGCAGGGGCGTTCGGCGTGTCCGCCTCCTCGGTCTCTCGCAAGCTCGTGGAGCTGACCGCGACGAAACTGAAGGCGTTCCAACAACGATCTCTGGCCGACGTCACGCCATTTGCCCTCTTCCTCGACACCATCCACCGAGGGGGCGAGGCGTTTCTCGTCGCCCTGGGGGTGGACCAGGGTGGGGAGAAGAAGGCCTTGGGGTTCTGGCAGGGCTCTTCAGAAAATCACGAGATCTGTGAGGCGCTGTTTGTGGACCTGGAGCGTCGCGGGCTGGTCCTCTCCCGCCGAATTCTGTTTGTCACCGATGGCGGCAGTGGGCTGATCAAGGCGCTTCGAGCCCGGTTCGGTAAGAAGCTGGTGCATCAACGCTGTGCTATTCACAAGAGCCGGAATCTACAGCGGCACCTGGCAAAGCCGTATCGGGCAGAGGCGCATCGGCGGCTGATGACGGCGTTGGAGCAGACCAGCTATGCCGACGCGAGGCGGATGCTGCAGGAGTTGGAGGCCTGGCTCCGAACCAAAAACGAATCAGCGGCCACATCGCTCCGGGAAGCCTTTGAGGAATTATTGACCCTGCATCGGCTGAAGGTGCCGCCCCTGCTGCGCAAGACGCTCATATCCACCAATCCAATCGAGAGCATGTTCTCGCTGGTCCGGCACAGTGAGCGGAACCTCAAGCGAATCCGCGGGAGTGTGATGCTTCAGCGGTGGCTGGGGACCGTGCTGCTCTGCTGTGAGCAGCGGTTCCGGAAGGTCAAGGGCTATGCCGAGATTACGCAGATCAGGGCCACAATTGAGACCGAGCAGACAGAGGCGGCCTCTGTGCCGAGCAAGAAGGCAGCCTGACAAGAGCCATAACCATGGAGCGACTCAGAACATTTTCAACGGACATCTTGATAATTCC